>JBQCFV010000498.1:0-7945 GCA_051958695.1 Chitinophaga sp.
CACTTTCACAGTGATCTTATCATTTAATAAACCAATGTTCTCTCTGGTTACGGTTGCCATTTGTTTTTTGTTAATATATTAAAACACAGTATAAAAAGCTTTTTGATGACCGTGAAGCACTAGTCTGCGAAGATTGTGCCACGGGGCCCGGAGCGGGAAATTCTGCCGTTTTTGCAGAAAACAGGCGGGCCGGGGCGGACAAATTATCATTCCCATCCTCCGGGAACCTGCTCCCGAACCATTGCCGGCTGCCGTAAAGCGGTAACCATCAGCTGTTTGCGGAAAGATTCACCACCGGCGAAGCGCGAAGATAGTGCGTTTATACGAGATTTGAAGGGGAAATGGACGGGGATTTAGGTAAAAGGATTTAGCAAACCCTTGGACGGACAATTCCTTTTATTTAGATTTACAACGCAGGGACGTTTTTTTCCTGCTTTCCATGTGACCAAAACATATGCCCGCCCTCGCGAAGGGGCGCAATATTCAACCAAATGAACACTAACTCATCAGAATCGGCGTTGTGCAGGCGGATGGCCGCTGGTGATGAATCCGCCTTCGCCAGCCTGTATGAAATCTACCAGCCAAAACTGCATCTTTTCGTATATCCGCTCACCGGGTTTTCGCTGCCCGATACGCATGAAGTGGTGCAGGATATTTTTATCAAGCTCTGGCTGAGAAAAGAAACGCTCGTCAATATCGTGTCGCTGCAGGCGTACCTGTTTACCATGGCGCGCAACCGCCTGGCGGACCTCCGCACGCAGCAGGCGCAGCAGCGCAAAGTGATCGAAACGCTGCAATTGCGGCAGGACGATGCGCATTCCGACGTGCAGGAAAAGATCCAGCTGCGGGAATACCACCGCATCGCAAGAGCGCTCATCAACCGCCTGCCCAAACAGAAACGCCGCATCTTTATCCTCCGCAACGAGCAGGGCCTTTCGCTGGACGAGATCGCCGCGGAGCTGAACATCACCAAGTTCGCGGTAAAAAAGCAGCTGTACGAGGCCACCTGGTACCTCAAAGCCTGTCTCAGCACGCACGCCGATCTGAAAATACTCGGCGCCATCCTCGTTTTCAACATCCTGCACAACCTCTGACCCCCGGCCGGAAATTTTTTTTCTGCAAAAGGTGTGCTTTCCCTTTTTTGAACAGTCTTATTAGCAAGCAAGGTTATGAGCCAGGAAAAAATCGATCATTTACTGGGCAAATTTGTCTCCGGCGGGCTCACCGAAACGGAGCAGCACGAATTGTCAGGCTGCCTGCAGTCGCTGAACGAGCAGCAGTTCAACGCCGTGATGGAACGGTACGCCCGGATCGTGGAGCAGCGCGGCGTGCCCGGCGCGCCGGATGCCGCTTTGTTCGAGCGGATCAGGGAGCGCATCGGCGATATGGAGGCGGAAACGTCGCCCCGCCGCTTCACGCGCTGGTGGGCCGCTGCGGCCGTTTTGCTCGCGCTGCTGAGCGCGGGAGCCTATTTATTCAACAAACAGCCGCGGCAGACCGCATCCGCAACACCCGGTGCGGACAGCGTGCGGCAGGAGATACTTCCCGGCGGCAACAAAGCGGTGCTTACGCTGGCGAACGGTTCCACCATCGTGCTGGACGAAGCGGCCGAGGGCACGCTCGCGCAGCAGGGCGGCAGCAAGGTAGTGAAGCTCGGCAGCGGGCAGCTGGCTTACGTAGGCGGGGCGGGCGAAACGTCCGGCAGCGTATATAATACTATTGCCACGCCGCGCGGCGGGCAGTACCGCATCGCGCTGGGCGACGGTACGCAGGTATGGCTTAACGCGGCTTCTTCCATCCGTTACCCGGCCGTGTTCAGCGGCAGCGAAAGGAAGGTGGAAATTACAGGCGAAGCGTATTTCGAAGTGGCGAAGGACGAACAAAAACCGTTTAAGGTATCCGTGAACGGATCGATGGAGATACAGGTGCTGGGCACGCATTTCAACGTAAACGCGTACGACGACGAAGCGAACATCCGCACCACGTTGCTGGAAGGCAGGGTGAGCCTTGGCGTGGACGGCAGGCGGCAGCTGCTGCAGCCCGGTCAGCAGGGCATCGTGAAAGGCGCGGTCATCGACGTGCGGGAAGTGGATACGGAAGAAGCGGTGGCCTGGAAAGAAGGCATGTTCAGCTTCAGGAATGCCGACCTGCGTGCGGTGATGCGGCAGCTGAGCCGCTGGTACGACGTGGAAGTGGTGTATGAAGGCGGCGATGGTACGGCGGAATTTGTCGGCAAGATCCAGCGGTCGCTCAACCTTTCGGACGTGCTGTACGCTTTGCGGAAAAACGACGTGCATTTCAGGATCGAAGGCAGGAAGATCATCGTGAAACAATAAAGAGGGGGAAAGTATACATTAGCGCATTCCACTTAATACAGAAAATTTGATCAAAAATCCAGTTATGAAACAGTAGCAATTCATTTTTCCACAACCGGCCTTTAATAAAATATCCGCCCTGTATTAGCAGGGCGGACGGACCTTGCATGTTCTCAGCATACAAGGCCTGAAAGGCGTAAAAAAAGTCGCAAAACACATTTTTATCACCCAAATCGAAGTTATGAAATTAACTGCTTTGTGCCAAAACGAAGCCGGTGCGCTATTCCAGTGTATCATACGCATGGCCGGCCTTTTCGTTGGAACAACCAAAACGCATCACAAGCGAAGTAAACTCTGGGAGATTATGAGATTATCCTTTCTTCTGCTTACCGTCGCCTCCCTGCAGGTGAGCGCCACCGGGTTCTCGCAGCAGGTCACTTATTCCGGCAGGGACGTGCCTTTGAAAAAAGTATTCAACGCCATCGAAAAACAGGCGGGCTACGTATTTTTTTATGACGCGGCCATTCTCGAAAACGCGAAACCGGTTACCGTAAACGTGTCGCAGGCAAGCGTGGACGCATTGCTGGAAACCTGCCTGAAGGGCCAGCCGCTGGAATTTTTTATCAAACAGAAAACCATCTTCATCGTGCGGAAGCCGGACGAGCCGGTAACCACTTCATCCTCCCCCGCGCCGCCGGTAAAGATCACCGGCAAGGTTACAAGCGAAAAAGGAGAGCCGCTGCCCGGCGTTACCATCCAGGTAAAAGGCACGGCCACCGGCGCGGTCACCAACGGCGAAGGCGACTTCTCCATCACCGCGCCTTCCGCCAACGTTACGCTGGTGGTATCTTTCATCGGCTTCGTGTCGCAGGAGATACAGGTTACTTCCGCGGCGCCGCTGGAGATCGTGCTGAAGGAAGACAATAAAAACCTCAACGAAGTAGTGGTGGTCGGTTACGGCCAGCAGCAGAAAGTGACGCTCACGGGCGCGGTAGCCACCGTGTCCCACGAAGAGATCGTGCCCACTAAAAGGCAGAACGTGCAGAACATGCTCACCGGTAAAGTGCCCGGCCTGCGCGTGGTGCAGAATACTTCCGAGCCCGGCGACTTCACCAATCAGTTCGATATCCGCGGCTTTGGCGCCCCGCTGATCGTGATCGACGGCGTGCCGCGCGGCAACATCCAGCGGCTGGACCCGAACGAAATCGAAAGCATTTCGGTGTTGAAAGACGCGTCCGCGGCAGTATACGGCGTGCGCGCGGCCAACGGCGTGGTGCTCATTACTACCAAAAGCGGCGGCACCAGCGGCAAGGCGCGCATCGATTATTCGATGTATTACGGCCTGCAAAAACCTTCCGGCCTGCCCCGCCCGCTGGACGCAGTGGAACGTTTTACCATCTTCAACGAGCAGAGCATGCACAACCTCAACAGCCCCACCTGGGTGTTCCCCGAGGAGATCATCAAACCTTACCGCGACGGCGAAAAACAAAGCACGGACTGGTACGGCGAAGTGATGCGCAACTACGCTCCGCAGCAATATCATAACCTCAGCGTGAACGGCAACGCCGGTAAAAAGATCGATTATTTCGTGAACCTCGGCTACACGCAGCAGGGCGGTTTCTGGAAAAGCAACAGCCTGAAGTACAAACGTTACAACCTGCGCTCCAACCTGAACATGCAGATCACGGACAGGCTGCGGGCATCGCTGCGGCTGAACGCGATCCTCGATCAGAAGGACAGCCCCTACCGCGACTCCTGGGAGATCTTCAAAAACCTCTGGCGCTCGCACCCGGATGATCCTTATTACGCGAACGACGATCCTAAATATCTCTATCACAACCTGGCGGACTATCACCCCGGCGCCATCGCGGACGACCTGGTGTCCGGCTTCAAGAAGCGTAATTCCAAAACCTTCATGAGCACTTTTTCTCTTGAATACCAAGTGCCTTATATCGAAGGGCTGACCGCCAAAGGCATGTTCAGCTACGACGCTACCATCAACGACGATACCCGTTACCAGAAAGAGTTCTCCGTATACGAATACAACGAGGCGGGTGACATTTACGTGCCGTACAAATACCAGATACCGAACACGCTCAACCGCAGCTACGCCATCCTGCCCGGTACGCTCATGCAGTTCTCGCTGAACTACCTGCGCACCTTCGCGCAGCGGCACAACATTTCGGTGCTGGCTTTGTATGAGGAAAGCGAAGGCACGGGCGACAGCTTTTACGCGCAGCGCGAGCTTACGATCCCGCTGCCTTACCTCTTCGCCGGCAACTCCGCCAACCAGATCGGCAACAACAACACGGGCAGCGTGTTCAAAAACGCGAACCGCGGCCTCGTAGGTAAAGTTCACTACGACTACAATTCCAAATACCTGCTGGATTTCAGCTTCCGTTACGACGGCTCCAGCCGTTTCCCGCCGGGCAAACAATGGGGCTTTTTCCCCGCAGTGTCCGCCGGCTGGCGTATTTCCGAAGAAGCGTTCATGAAAGGCAACAGCTCGCTTTCATTCATCGACAACCTGAAAGTGCGCGGCTCTTACGGTGAAATGGGCGACGACGGCGCTTCTTCCTTCCAGTTCATTTCCGGTTACGACTATCCCGCCAGCGGCGGCAATGCGCAGGCGCTGGCCGCGGGCTACCTCTTTGGCGACAAATGGGTAAGCTCCCTCGGTTTCAGGAACTCGCCGAACATGAACATTACCTGGTACAAGGTGCGCACGCTCAACATCGGTCTTGACGCGAACTTCTGGAAAGGGCTGCTGGGCGTTACGGTGGACGTGTTCCGCCGCGACCGTGAAGGATTGCTGGCCAACAGGCTGCTTTCGCTGCCCGGCACCTTTGGCGCCAACCTGCCGCAGGAAAACCTGAACAGCGATATGAACAAAGGGTTTGAGCTGATGCTCACCCACAACAACAGGGTCGGCCGCGACTTCCGTTACAGCCTCAGCGGCAACGTCGCGTTCACCCGCGCCATGCGCAGGTACATCGAACGCGCGCGCGACGGCAACTCGTACTCCAACTGGCGCAACAACTACAGCGACCGTTACAACGATGTGTGGTTCGGCTGGGGATATAACGGCCAGTACAACTCTTACGACGAGATCGCGAAATACCCCGTGTATACCGGCCGCTCCGTGCTGCCCGGCGATTACATCTACGAAGACTGGAACGGCGACGGCGTGATAGACGATATGGACCGTCACCCCATTGCCACCACGGTAAACCCGACGGCGGGCGATTTCAGGGACAAGGACAGCTACCCGCTGATGACCTTCGGCCTCACCATGGGCGCGGAATACAAAGGTTTCGACCTCAATCTGCTCTGGCAGGGCGGCGCCATGTCTTACGCGGCATTCGGCGAAATGTACCAGACCATTTCACAAAACGCGCTGGACTTTTTTATGGACCGCTGGCATCCCGAAGACCCGACGAAAGATCCCTACGATCCTTCCAACAAATGGATACCGGGCCACAACGCTTACACCGGCACCGTGTACGACATCAACTCCGAGCGCGGCATCCAGAACTGCAACTACCTGCGCCTGAAGACCGTTGAGCTGGGCTATTCGCTGCCCGCCCGCTGGATCAATAAAGTGGGCATACAAGACCTGCGCGTGTATGTGAACGGGTATAATACGCTTACGTTCACCAAAGCGGTAGGCATTGACCCGGAACATCCGACGGACCTGTACGGTTACCTGTACCCGCTGAACAAAACGGTGAACTTCGGCGCCAGTATTCGATTCTAAAAAACTGAAAACATGAAGAAATTAAAATACATAGCTGTTTTCCTGCTTCTCGGCGCCACTTTCGGATGCGTGAAACTGGACATTCCGCCCGTGAACGTGCTGCAGGACCAGGACGTGTTTACCAACGACGCCGGCGTAAAGGCCTACATGGCCGCCCTGTACAGCCGCATGCCCATCGAGGATTTTAAATACAGCGCGGTGGAAGGCACGCAGGGCTTCAACACCTGGAACATCATCAACAGCCTGTCCATCAACACCGGCGAGAACGCGAACCGCAACAACGGCGGTTTTACCAACCCGGCAAGAGGCTACTGGGGCGAGGGCTACGGCGTGATCCGCCAGGCGAACAACCTCATCCAGAACCTGCCGAAATATGCGGGCGTGCTGAGCCCGGACAATGTGAAACGCTGGGTGGGCGAAGCGCACTTCATCCGCGCGTACACTTACTTTGCGCTGGTAAAACGTTACGGCGGCGTGCCCATCGTAAAGGAAGTGCAGAACTTTGACGGCGACGTGACGCCCCTGATGGTGCCGCGCAGCAGCGAAGAGGAATGTTACGACTTCATCGCCGAAGACCTGGATTATGCCATCGAGAACATGGGGCCTGCGAGCGAAAACTCCGGCCGCGCGAATAAGCACATCGCCGCCGCTTTCAAATCGCGCGTGATGCTGTTCGCCGGTTCCATCGCCCGCTACGGCACCCCGTATTCGCCCAAAGGCGTAATGATAACGGGCATCCCCGCCGAAAAAGCGAACGAATATTTCAAAGCCGCGTTCGACGCCGCCAAAAGCGTGGAAGGCGTGTACAGCCTGTACAAAAAGAAATGGTCCGCCACCGACAAGATCGCCACGGCAGACAACTACGCCGATCTGTTCCTGGACAAGTCCAGCCCCGAGACCATTTTCAGCAAAGGTTATTCCTACCCCGAAGCCGTGCATAGCTGGGATGCCGTGAACGCGCCGCCGCACCTTACTTCTACTTACGGCGACCGTTTCTGCCCCACGCTCGATTACGTGGAGCTGTTCGACGGCCTGCCCAAAAACGCCAAAGGCCAGCTGAACACACTGAACCCGGACGGTTCCTACAAAGTGTTCGACAACATCAACGACATCTGGGCCGATTGCGAGCCGAGGCTGAGAGGCACCGTGCTGCTGCCCGGCCAGAAATTCAAGGACGGGTATGTGGACATCCGCCGCGGCACTTTCATCGAATCCGTTGATCCCGCCGTGCCGATCATGAAATTTTATGCGGACGAAGAAAAGACCGGTTACTCCCGTCTGCCCTGGTATAAGGAGCATGTAAAAGAATCCAGCGACTGGAAGCCGACCGGCCAGGTAGCCATCACCCTGTCTACCGGCGAAAAGATCTATCCCGCCGGGCTTGACGGGCCTACTTCCACCAACGGGGCCACCGTTACCGGCTTCTGCGGCAGGAAATACATGGACCCCGAGCTGCCCGCCGCCGCTACCGCGCTGCACCGCTCCACGCAGTCGTGGATAGAGATGCGTTATGCCGAAGTGTTGCTGAACAGGGCCGAAGCCGCGCTGGAACTGGCGCAGAACGGCGGTACCGTACCGGGTGTCGATCTCCTGCAGGACGCTTTTACTTCCATCAACGCCATCCGCGAAAGAGCGGGCGCCGAGCTGCTTACCGCTCCCGCCGACCTTTCCACCGGCGCTTCCGTGCCGAAAGAAGAAGGCGGTTATGTGCTCGCGCCCAACCGCGGCCTGCAGATCATCCGCATCGAAAGAAGGAAAGAGCTGGCGTTCGAGAACAAACTCTACTGGGACATGATACGCTGGAGAACTTTCGATCAGGAAGTGAACGCGCGCACCTGGCGCAAATGCAATCCCTTCCTGTTCGCCAAAGGCG
>JBQCFV010000499.1:0-2453 GCA_051958695.1 Chitinophaga sp.
CAGTACGGCGCCTTCACCCGCAAGTTTTTTTTCGGCAGGCGCATCGGCAAAAAACAAAGGCTGCCCGCTTCTTTTCAATATCAACCCGCCGGCGAGGGGTCTCAGCGTATCCGGAGCGGTGGCGTAGGTAACGGCGCCGGCGCGGCCCATGTTGTAAATAACGGGCGCCGCCTGCTGCGCGAAAGTATTCAGCGCGCCGGCGATGACTGCCGCAGCGAGCGCGGCCGCTCTTTTGATTCCTTTGCTGTCCATCATGGTCTCTATACAGTTGTCGGTGATTATTTAGAATTTCGTCTGCACTTTACCGTCTGCCGTAATTTTTACGGTAACGTCGCGGCCTGCAGGCACGTTCACTTTGGGCCATTGCATGAACATCGAATATCCCATCGGCCGGGCGGCGCTGCGCGCGTTTTCGGCGAATACAGCTACGTTGGCATCGTACGGCGTTTTATTGGCAAGCCGGAGAATGATGAAGGATCTGCCCTCTTCAATTTTTGCCGCTTCGATGTGATCGAATACATACAGTATGTCTTCACCCGGCCGTACATAGATGCCTGGCAGCTCCATGGCCATCAACACGCCGTTCGTTTCCGTCCAGGAGTTGCGGGTGTGGATATAATTGCCGGTAGCGCCCCTCCCTTCGGCATCGCCGGGCTGTATGCGCTCCATGCTGCTGCCGGTAAGAAAATTGCTGGTGATATGCCCCGGCATGTTCACGGTCTCCGTGTGAGCGTGCTGGATGTCGCGGATGAGTTCGGCATAATATGTTTCGCCGGTTGCCCGGTATAATTTAAAAAGATAATCGGCGGACGAGGTACAAACGCCCGGCGCGGCGTGTTTGTTCTGGCTGCTGGCCCATACGGCCCCGGCCATGCGGCTTTTCAGTTTTGCGATCGCGCTGCCGGCCGGGAATACCGGGTTATAAGCCAGCGTCCAGCTGGCGCAAAGCGCGGCCTGCACTTTTGCGCGTTGCAGCCATACCTTGTTGCCGGTGTACCGGTACAATGCCATCAGCGATTCCTGGAAACCGAAGGCGGTTTCAGAATCCGCGTCCTGCGAAATATCGCCGCAGGCGCCGCCGGTAAAGCCGCGTTCTTCCAGGTCGCGCCGGTAATAGAACGATGCCGCGGCCTTCGCGGTTTCAAGCCATTCCAGCTCATGGAAATATTCCGCCGCCAGCGCCAGCCCGGCTGGAACGATTGCGCCCGCGCTGGAATTGAACACGGCGATCTCGCCGGTTTCGGGAACAATGTATTGCCCGAACTCCCCATACTTTTCCCAGCTGCGCGTAAATGCCGCAGCAAGGCGGCGCGCCGCCTGCTCCCATTGTGGCCGGATAAATTTTTCATGCCCCTGCGCTTTGAGCAGCATAAAGTGTTTGATCAGCCAGAACAGCGCATCACCGTTCTTCCGCACCATCGCCTGTACAGCAGGAAAGTCCGGATGCGCTTTTTCCGTACCGATCTTCCCTTCCGCGCTGATGGTGCCATAAAAATATCCGCTTTTCCCCTGCATGCGGGAGGTAATAAAGTCCAGCTCTTCCCCCACCCTGTTCCTTTCCTTCGGATCGTCAAGCGCCAGCATCGGGAAAGTATTGATCATCCCGCTCACCCAGCCCAGCTGGAAATTCAGGCTGTTCTCGGGAAGATAGTATTTTCCGGCCTGCGTTTCGGCAAAATTATTCCGGCAAATGCCGGTCCCCAGCTCTGCTACCTTACTCATAGGCACGAGGTTGCGCGGATTATTCGGGCCGGTAAGCGCTTTGCGCAGTTTCATAAAATGAAGCAGGTGAGCGGGGATGCCGTCCGCATCCGTCACATATACCCGAAAACGGATACTGACCTCATCGCCCGCGTCCCAGCCGGGCGCTTCGTCACCGCTGGCATGAAAATCCCCAAAGCCCGCAGCAAGGCGCCGCATAACCGGTGCTGTCAATGTAAACGTACAGGTGTCCCGCCGTTGATTTTCCTTTACCGACAGACCGCTGTTTCCCAAACGCGTTGCCTGCTCCGTGAGCAGGAACCAGCTTTTCCGCGCCGCGGGCGAATAAAAGCTCATGGCGGGCACGGCGGTGTTGGTGGCGGACAGCTCGAGGAAGGAAGTATCTTTTCCCGGCAGTGAGAGCCGCGGGTTGTTGGAGATGGTAAGCGGCACGGAAGGATTGTAATACATATCACGCGGGTAAGCCGGGTTGTACCCGTTGCCGATGGCGCGGTAACGGTTGCCGTTGTATACAATGCCCGGTATCATCACGTAATTGTCGCCGCTCCATTTCCCGAACGCAAAATCTACGGCTATCGCGGTAGCCCCGGCATGTCCTTTGATCAGCCTGCAAACGAGCGCAATATCCCAGCCTTTGCCGTCGGCGGTCTTTTCAGCATTCCATTTCAACCGCCATTCGTTGCCGCCGTCCGTGAGGCGGTCGTTCGCAAACACGCGCACCCTGCGGAGAC
>JBQCFV010000500.1:0-3260 GCA_051958695.1 Chitinophaga sp.
AACAAGGACGATAACCTGTTTGGTTACTTGGTATGACCGTTCGGGATGCTGCGATAGCAATGCGTTTTGCGCTCTCTCGATTGCGCCATCTGCGCGACCGCCTGGAATATGGGAATGACAAGCTTTTGAGCAATCATCCGGTCTGCGGCATCCGGTCTCCATCCTCTGACCATTTGAATATATTGCAATAGCAAAGCCCCGGCCGCACTGGCCGGGGCTTTCTTTTTTATCCGCCAATATTTTGTAAGTTGCCGGCGTTATTAATATCCAAAACCCGGTCTATGTCGAAAAACCTGGTCCTCTCGGGCTGTCTTGCAGCGCTGGCGCTGTTTTCCGCCTGTTCCAAAAAGGAAAATTCCTCGGAGCAAAAAGGCGCCATGCTCATCTTTAAATACAAGTTCGATCCAAACCAGGAGCGCCTGGGCAACACCGGCCAACCGGTAGCGGTGCCGGCGGGAAATGCCGCGCAAAGCCCCGCTTTCAGGCTGATGAGCTCGCATTACCTGGAGCTGTCGCCCAACGCTTTTACGGCTTTGGGAAAAGGGGCCGTGCTATACCGCCACCAGGAAACGGACAAAGGCGGCGAGGCCGCGATCGATTTTGCCAGCGCAAAGCTGGCGGCGGACGGGGAAGTATTTTACGAGGTACCGCTGAAGGACGTTCCTGCCGGGAAGTACGAGTACCTGCGCGTGTCGCTGGCGTACCAGAATTACGATATCCGGTTCAGCGCGCTGGGGCAGGAGCTGACGGGCACGGTGGCTTCGTTCATCGGGTTTAACAGCTATATCACCAGCTACAAGATCAAAGACAGCACGCTGCAGGTGAACGGCAACCGCAAGCAGGGTTACTGGGCGCTGGAAACGAAATACAAGGTAGTGAGCGGGCAGGCGCCGGCAGGGGCGACCACGGTACCCAACCCGATCTTTGTCTCTTCGCCGGTACCGGCGGGCTCCTGCGTGGTAACGGGGCCGTTTGGCACGCCGTTAGAGATCACCGGCAAGGAGAAGCAGGACATCGTGGTGACGGTTTCATTGTCTGTCAATAATAGTTTTGAATGGAAGGATACGAACGGCAATGGGAAATATGATCCGCTGGAAGGTGAAGCGGTTGTGGACATGGGAGTGAGGGGGCTGAAGCCGCTGACAAACTAACTATGCTACCGCCTTTCTAACCTTATGCTCCTTGTTCTTCGTTTCTTTCATGGCCAGGGGCTTTTTTAATTTCGGTTTGTAGCGTTTGAGCTTGAGCCTGGCGATGCGGGGAGCCGCTTCCTGGAGGTTGTAGCTGATCTGCATGCGCTGCCAGATCTCCGCCGTTCCACCGAATACCGCGGCAATGCGCAAACTCATCTCGACGGAGATATCGGCTTTGCCATTGGCGACATTGGAAAGTGCGGTACGGGTTACCTGCAGCAATCTGGCGGCATCGGTGATCGACAGCCCCATGTAGTCCAGGGTTTCTTCCTTGAAGATAATGCCCGGGTGTTCGAATTTCATCCTGCGTTCCATATTCATGTTGCTTTTTAATGATAGTCAATGTACTCCAGATCTTAAACATGCCCTTCTGAAAAATGGAAAATGATCCGGTAATTGCCGGTAATGGTAAGGCTCCAATAATCTTTTAACGTTCCTTTCAGCGCATGTATATTATAAGCGCTTTTGATTTTGAAATCGTCGGGGATTATTTCTGCATCATCCAGCATCTGCAATATCCGCCTGATCTTTTTTAATTGAGCGGCTGGCAATTTATTGGTATTGCCATCTTCCCAGAGTACTTTCAACGTTTTACTCCTGAAACGCTTTATCATGGGTTAACGAATTTATCCACTATAAAGAGTGTCGCTAATGATGATAAAAGGGGGAAATAAAAACCCGATAAAATCTCAGTTTCAGCGTCGTATTTCTCACAATTCCGGAGATGCCTTTTACATCCCCATCCGTATAGCGTAAAGTTACGCTTTACACTAATTCCCTCCAAAAAAAACGTTAAGCGTAACGTTACACTTTACACTCGCGCCACCTCAAAAACTATCCCGGAATTTTTTACTACATTCGCTCCATGCTCAGCTACTGGGAAAAACAAAGCCTTCTCCAATACGACTGCATCCTCCTCGGAAGCGGCATAGTAGGCCTGTCCTCAGCTATCAGCCTTAAAGAACGTTTCCCCCGCCAGCGCATCCTCGTGCTCGAACGCGGTCTTCTTCCCACCGGCGCCTCTACCCGCAACGCCGGCTTCGCCTGTATCGGCAGCCTCACCGAAATCCTAGACGACCTGCAGCATATGCCCGCAAAAGACGTGGTGCAGCTCGTGCAAATGCGCCGCAAAGGCCTCCAGCTCCTGCGCAGCCGTATCGGCGACGACCGTATGGATTACCGCGAGAACGGCAGCTTCGAGCTGATCAGCGAAAAAGAAACACCGGCGCTCGAACAGCTCGAAAAAATAAACGAACTTTTATTCGATATACTCCCCGGCCCGGCCTTCACGCACGCCGACGAAAAAATTGCCGCCAAAGGCATCGTTGCCAAACACCTTGTACAGAATAATTACGAAGGCGAGCTGAACACCGGCAAAATGATGCGCACCCTCATAGACGTAGCTATCGAACGAGGCATCGAGATCAAAACCGGCTGCAACGTTACGCACTTCGAAGAAAAGGAGCAGGGTGTAAATGTGACCGTGAACGATGAGCTTACCTTCTCCGCCCCGCGCCTCGCTATATGCACCAATGCTTTTGCAAAAGGGCTGGTCCCCGGTCTTGACCTCGCGCCCGGCCGCGGCCAGGTGCTCATCACCGCGCCTGTAAAAGGCCTGCCCTTCAAAGGCATCTATCATTTTGACGAAGGGTATTATTATTTCCGCGAACTTAATGGCCGCGTGCTCTTTGGCGGCGGCCGCAACCTCGATCCCGCCGGCGAGACCACGACCGGATTTGAATTGAACGAACGCATACAGCAAGACCTTGAGCACAAGCTCAAAACCATCATCCTTCCCCATCACCAGTTTACGATCGAAGACCGCTGGGCGGGCATTATGGCCTTCGGCAAAACCAAACAGCCCATCGTACGGGCATATTCACCGCGCATCTGGCTGGCCGTGCGCATGGGCGGCATGGGCGTGGCCATCGGCTCGGAAGTGGGCAGAACGCTTGCCAATATGATGCAGGACTAGCAGATCGTGCCAAATAGTGGTATTTAATTAACGTGTTCTTGTAAGCCAACACCTCGTTTATTATATTTAACCTATATCGTTCTCAGTTATGA
>JBQCFV010000501.1:0-3033 GCA_051958695.1 Chitinophaga sp.
TGTCTTGTTGCCGTCGGCAGCTTCAGCGGCTCCTGCGCAACCGGGCGCTACGAGCGCGGCGATGCCGGCCAGGCCGGCCACTTTGATGAATTCTCTCTTATTCATTATGAAACTATTTATGTTACAAATCTATTTTGAACAGCGCAAAAGGCGCGCAAATTTTACACCAATGTAGAAAATTGAAGCGGGAAGACCCAGTATAATATTATCATTATATTTGCTAAATGATTAAAATAAAGTACAGGAATATAGTTTAATTTGAAATTAATTGCTATTTTACTTTTACATTCAAGTGTTGAACTAGTAGTATTTTAATCATTATCGAAACGATGACGCTATTTATCCCTGGAACAAGGCTTCACCCTTCCCCGGACCGGATTTGGCCGGAAGGCAACCTGTACTTCCTGCAACCGGCATCCGCCGGCACTCGTCCATCCCCCGCAAATGTTGAAAGTAGTTCTTGATTTTTCTTTTATATAACCATCCATCCCGCGAGGGCATGGCAGACACGGATTTTTATCTTACCGGGCCGCAAGCCCGGAAGCCAATAGTATTTTAAACTAATTAATGAATATCACTGATTGCTTGTTTTGTAAGCCGTGAAAGGAGTTTGTGAGCGTCATTAAACCCCTTGCATGGCCACAAGAGAAATGGTGAAACGGTCCTTATACTTTAAATAACCTAACGAGGCATCAGGGAGCACCAGTAAGCAGAATTGATTCACCCAGTAAACCAGAGAGTGGAGGCAGCATGACAATCCAGGAACGAATACAACAGTCACGGCACGAACATTTAACCTTTTCGCCAGTATTTTTTGAGCCGGCCCGGCAGGGGGAAAAGGAAGCCCTGCTGGAGCTGTTGCGTGAGAACCCGCATATCAGCGTATACGACGAGCTGCAAAGCCAGCTGAAGGAGCTTGTCAAAATCAGCCACCCCGCCCGCAGCCTTACGGCAGCGGAAACGGAAGCGGCCATTGCAGGACTATTGAACGGGACTGCGCCGGAAGATTACGGTGTGTGGGTATATTATCCCTGGTCCGCCAAAGTAGTGCACCTGCTTGGCGAGAACGAGTTCGTTGCGCTGCGCACTTCCCGCAACATGCATAAGATCACCGCGGAGGAAAGAGACCTGCTGGCGAAGAAGAAGATCGGCGTTATCGGTCTGAGCGTAGGGCAAACCATCGCGGTCACCCTCGCTATGGAAAGGGTTTGCGGCGAGCTGCGCCTGGCCGACTTCGACGCGGTGGAGCTGACCAACATGAACCGGCTGCGGACGGACGTTTCCAGCCTGGGCATGTCAAAAGTGATCGTGGCCGCCCGGCAGATCGCAGAGCTGGACCCCTATCTCAGCGTGAAATGTTACACGGACGGCGCTACCGAAAATAACCTCGACAGCTTTCTGACCGAAGGCGGCAAGCTGGACATACTCGTGGAAGAATGCGACGGCATCGACGTGAAGATACTCAGCCGGCAGAAAGCCAAAGCATTGCAGATACCCGTAGTGATGGACACCAACGACCGCGGTATGCTCGACATCGAGCGGTACGACCTGGAGCCGGATTACCCCATGCTTCACGGCCTCATACCGCCGATAGACGACCTCAGCAGCCTGCGCCATCTCAGCAACGAGGAAAAAGTGCCTATACTCGGCCCCATGGCAGGCATCGCCGATATGAGCCCGCGGATGAAATATTCCCTGGGGCAGCTCGGCAAAACCATCACCACCTGGCCGCAGCTGGCATCGTCCGTCATGCTGGGCGGCGCCATGGTGACCGACACGTGCAGGCGCATATTGCTCGGCCAGCTGCGATCGTCCGGCCGGTATTACGTGGATTTCGATCAACTTATTCAATAATGCCCCAGTAAATAAAAGAAGCAACCAATGAGCGCACCGATTAACGTAAGGGCTTTTTTCGCGCCGGATGACCCGGAAGCGGCAATGCGGTTTTACGAAGGCCATAGTAAATTGTTGCAGATATACTTTGGTATCACCAAGATCACGTCCGGCAACGTGGACTGGATCAATCACCGGAACACGGTGGTGGTGATCGTGGAAGACGATACCGGCACCAAAACCTATGGCGGCGCTCGCGTACAGATGGCGGACGGCATTTTGCCGCTGCCCATCGAAACCGCGATCGGCAAATACGATCCCAAGATCTATTCCGACGTAAAGATCGGCAGCGCGGAGATCTGCGGATTGTGGAACTCCAAGGAAGTGGCCGGTATGGGCATCGGCAGCCTCATTCTCAGCAGGGTGTGCGTGGCGCTGATGACGCAGCTGCCGGTGGACAACGTGCACGTGCTTTGCGCCCCCATTACTACGCGCGGGGCCAAAAGAGTAGGCGCGGTAATTGACACTTCGCTCGGCAACGAAGGCGTGTTCTATTACCCGAAAGACGACCTCGTGGCCACCGCCATGATCATCAGGGATATTCATGAAGTGTCCAGCGCGGACCCCGGCGAAAGGGAGCTGATCCGCAACCTCCGCAGCAACCCCAACCAGGTAAGGACCGAAACGGGCCCCAAAGGAAGCTTTGAAGTGAATTACCTGCTCGGCCTGCCGCAAATGGTGCAATAATCTGTTAAGTTTGCATATACAATCCACGATTTGAGATGCCTGTACGTTTTTTTATACTCTTTTTCCTGGTCCTTACCGGGAACGTTTTTGCATCTGAACCTGTAGTATTCAGAGACAGCTCAAAGCTGATGCAGATCGGGCATGCGCTGGACCTTTACCGGGACAGCACGAACCTGCTTACCATCGATCAGATCAGGAAACAGCATTTCCAGCCTACCGGGCAGACGGTGCCCAACCTCCAGATATCGCCGTTTTCCAACTGGGCACGCCTTTTCATCAAAAATGAAACCGACCTGCCGCGGCTGTTGCTGGAAGTGGAATATCCCACCATCGACGAGATCACCCTTTACGAAGTGCTGCCCTCCGGAGGCTACCGCGTCGTCAGCCTGGGACAGTTCCAGCCGTACAACCTCCGCCCTTATGACCATCAGAACTACATTTTCCCGCTGGACA
>JBQCFV010000502.1:0-2968 GCA_051958695.1 Chitinophaga sp.
ATGGTAGTCGGTAACATTTTTTACAAATGATGGATCTGTAAGTGAAAACATGCCACTGTAAAGGGCTTCAAACTTCTTTGCTTATGTATTGGCATGAATTTTTATAAATTATCCATAATAAATTTTGACAATTTAATAAATTCAGTATTTTTATGCAGTCAAGATATCCTAGCGAAAAAACCAAACCGATGGTACAAGTATCCTATTCGTACAAAAACCGTGAGTTTTTCCAACTCGAAGACTCCATCATGAACCAGATCGCAGAAAGCGGCAAACGGATGCTTTTTGCTTTGCTGGAACCAATTCACGACGTTTTAATTACTGAGAACGGCAGGATCAAGATCTGCCTGGACGAGCGTCCGAACATTGAACTGGTCGGCTTCAGCGCGCCTGTTAAGCACCGGATCGAATGTACGCTGCGCGGGGAGGAATACGAAAACTAACCCGTTCCCGTCTCCTTTAACTGAATACACACGGATAATACTACCTACTGATGCTGCGGTGCATACGTTTGCACCGCAGTTTTTTTTAAACGGGCATGCCATGGCCAATATTTCCCGGACCATCCGGATCAGGGCCGGCCGCAGGCTGAAACGTCAGTTGCTGCGCCTGCTCTTTTGCACCCTTAACCTGACTATTTTTTTCTCCGGCTTAATTTTCAGGAAACCAGCCTATACCATCACCGGCGCGCGTCTCATTAGCCTGATGATACTCGTGCGCCTCGGCGGCAGCTCCGTGACCGTTACGATCAACACGGGCGGCATCCGCTTCTCCTGTCCTTTCTGGAAAAGGGATTTCCCCTGGAACGACATCCGTTCCGCCGGCGTATATGCCGTACGCAACGGCGAAGTGGAGCTGCGCGACCCGCGGCAGGCGCTTCCCGGCGAACGCCTTCTTATTTTCGTATCCCGCCACCGCAGCTACAGGCCCCGCCGCCACGCGCGTTTCAACAGCCGCGACGTCATGCATTTCCGCTGGGACTGCAACGCATGGGCGGCCATCAGCTCGCGGGTATCGCCGCAGGTGATCGAAAGGGCGCAGGTGTAAAAGTGTATATGACATTACAGGGTTATGCTGTACGCATATGCGGATGTATCCTGACAGTACAGGCAGGTCTGAATAAAAGGCCGGCACGCTTCAACTACGTATGCCCGTCTCCGTTACCCATCATGCAAAAACCGCTCAGGCACCGGCAAACACGGCATCCGCGCCGCTTTCTTCCACACAAAAAAAAGTCCGGCATGAGCCGGACTGTAAATTTCCAATTGTAGTATTACCTGATTAGAAGCCAAATTAAATAATAATATCAGAATAACAAAATATTGCATTTATTTCACTCGTCCCTTGCGCCTTTTTCACCCGTGAACCAATGCTCCTTTTCCCTGAAAAGTACGTTGAAAGTCGTCAGGGAACCGTATATCCGGGTAATGTACTGCTGCAGGTTCACCTTATCTTCCTCACTAAGCTGTTTGTGGCCGTTGATCTGCTGCTCCAGCACGCGCAGCCTGTCGCGCACCATCACGATCTTGTGAAAGAATACTTCCAGCGGCACTTCCTTCCCTTTCAGCGAAGGATCTTTTGGCTGCAACACCATCGTGCCGCCCGCCCAGCGTTCGCCGATGGGCGCCACTTCGCCAAAGCCGTTCCAGAGACGGAGTATTTTCAGCAGCGAGGTTTCCACCTGCGAAGCGGTCTCTATTTCAAGGGTCTGGTTTTCGCTGTAAAGCACTTCAAAAAGCGGGTCCGTTTTATCGATCTCTTCCACCCCGCTGTTGATAAAAGTAACGACGTACTGCGCGTATTTCACGCCGATAATAACGCCCGGCCCGAACCGCGCATGCTGCACCCGGGAGCCGATGCCTGCTGTTAATTCTTCCATGTCCGTGATTTTAAAAAGGTAATATACAAAAAGTTACAGCGGTTCGTCCTGCGTGTTCACCTCCTTGCCTGAGAAGGACAGGATGGTGTTGATCAGCAGCCTGCGCATCTTGCGCTCGGTTTCCTTGTCCGGCCGCGGTATAAGGAACTGCACCTTGTAATGCACAAGGTCTTTTTTGATCTCGAGTATCTTCAGCGAAAAGCTGTTCTCGGTGATATTGGTGGCAAAAGGCCGCAGCACGCTTTTCAGCTCCTTCTCCAGCTCGTCCGGGGAGGACAGGTATTTGAGGTCGAGCTCGAACTCGATCGTCAGCTTTTTGATGTTCTGCTTGCTCTGGTTCAGCACCATACTGGAAAAAATAACGCTGTTGGGGATCAGCACGATGTCGTCGTCGTCGTTTTGCAGCACTACGTTGATCAGCGTAATGTCCAGCACCTTCCCGCGGTACTCTCCCACCCTGATCTGGTCGCCCAGGCTCAGCTGGTCGGAGAACATGATGATGAGCCCGTTGATCATATTGGTCACGTAGTCTTTGGACAGCAGGGCGAACGCCGCCGCGGCGATGCTCACGCTCACGAACATGTTCAGGGGATTTACGCCGAACAGCAACATGATGGCGATAAGCGCTACGATGGTATTGAGCACGGAAGAAATGCGGTTGAGCCCCAGCACGAAGTTGTCGCGCGTGAGGCGCTGCATGCGGTTCTTGCGCAGGTACCACGAGATCATGACGATCCAGCCGATGGAGATCAGCAGATTGGCGCCGAGGAAAAGGGACAGGGAATTGGCGATGCGCGTAGCCATCGTATGGTTTTCAAACCATTGCTGCTGGGTAAGGTTGATGTACACGACCGCCAGGTATACCGTCAGCTTGATGATGAAGATGAGTATCTGGTTCCTGAATTTTTTCCGGTTGTAAGTTGCCTGATCTGTAACCATGATGGGGGCAAAATTAAACAATTACCGCTGCCTGCCGAAAATTTGCAGGGCCGTTTTTTGGGTGAATATCGTGGTGGTTTATGGTAAGAAGACGGCGGTTTGCATACCCGGAATTGTTTTACTTTGGGAAACGTCTGCTCTTTATATCCG
>JBQCFV010000503.1:0-2646 GCA_051958695.1 Chitinophaga sp.
CTGTATCGCTTTCGTATTGCTCAAAACGCGGATGGTATTTTTATTCCCTTCCATATCCTTTTCACTTACACCCGGCAAAATAAGATATTGGTACCCCGCATCTTTCGGATTTACGCCATGATCGAACCAGGCGCTGAATACTTCCAGCGCAACGGTGGTGTCGGCATACTGGTCGTTGATGGATTTCCACGTGCCTTTCTGTACAGTGGATTGCAAAGTTACCTGCGGGTTGCCGGGGAATATATAGCCGATGCTGTCATGCCATACCCACTGCGTGTTTTCATGGGTCTGCTGCGCGGACAGCTGCCGCGGTTTGCCGTTTGTTTTATAGATCACGTTCCCTTTCGCGGGCACCTGGTTTACCGACGTGCGTATGGGAAGCCCGTCCGCCGAAGCGATGCCCGTGCCCATGCAATACACGCCTTTATCAAAATACAGCCAGGTTTTGTAAGAACGCACGCCGTTCTCATCAAGCAGACCGGACATTACGCCTGACGTTCCATCGGATACGCCGCCGGTGAAGCCGCCATGACCGGTAAGATAATTTTTAAACCGCGGCACTTCGCCCGCTTTGCAGGTAACGCCCGGCAACCGGCTCCAGTCCCACGCGGGGAATATTTCTTCGTATTCAAGACCGTTCCGGTAAACAAAAGTGGCGCCGTGGGCGAGATAATATCCTTTCAGGTTCTCGCTGTTCAGCATTTCCGCGCCCGTGGTGCGTACGGAGAACAGTTTGGTGGTGGCAAGAAAAGCCGGTCTGCTATGCGTCATATAATCGGAGCGCCAGAAATATTTATTGCCGGTAACGGAAGGGCCCGCCTGCCCGCGCATATGTTGTGCGAACCGGTCGTATTCCGCGGCGCGCGCGAGGTCTATCACTTTCATCCTTTCGGATACCTGTATCATCGTATTGCCCGCCAGGCCCGCTCCGCGGCGGGTAATGGTGCGGCCCAAAGTGCTGTAGTCCATGAGGGAATACCGCATCATCCACTGGTGCCCGTCGAGGATGAGATGCGAAAATGCATTGACCTGCTCCGGTGCGAACGCAAAAGACGTTCCGCGGCCGATGTACATCCAGAAAGCGATATCGCCGGCAAAGCTCAGACCATAGCTGCCGCTGTAGAGCTGCGGGCCGTGCTGGTGAAAGCTGCCGTCCGTCTGAATGCCTTCCTTTGCTTTGATGACCACCGTGCTTTTGATGGCGTTGAACGCGGAATTTACGATGACGGGATCTTTTTCGAGAATGCCCTTGGTGACCGCGATGGAGGAAACCCAAACCAGGTTTTGCCCTGTAAACCTGCGGCCGTCTTTTTCGATGCTCTCGAGCAACGAAGCGCCTGCGGCGATCACGTCTTCGTCCAGCGCGGATTGCATCACGATGAGGGCGTCGGCCATCAGCATCTGCTGGCCGATCCTGTTATGCCACCAGTTATTGGAATATGGTTTTCGTTTTAAATAGAATTTTATCCCGGAGGTAATGCCTGCCGCGAGTTTATCGCTCCGCTGCGTTGTGCTGTACAGCATCGCCATTGCTTTCAGGCGGTGCAGATGCCCGCTGGGTTTCCAGGCGGTGCGAACGGTGTCGGCGTAATCGATGTCCGCCCAGCTGCCGTCCTTCCGCTGTTCATCCAGCCACTGCAATACCGTGGCTTGCGGCGTTTGTTTTTCCTGGAGAATTTCATGGCGCAGGCGTACGGCGATGGTATCAATGCCCGGATCTGCGGTAACGGGCGCCTGCAATAACGTGGAAAATAAAATGGTAGTAAAGATCGTCATGCCGGATAAAATACGGCATTTCCTGGAATAATGCAAACGTTTGCATCGAATGCGGTGAGAGAATGCGGCCGCTCCTGGGGAATGGCTGCGGTTGCGGGAAAAACGGTTTCATTATATCCGACGGCAACAAGCACTATCAATCTCCCGGCTTTATCGACGCCGCCACCAGTCTGCAGCCCTCTCCGGCTATACACTACGCTATCAATCCCTCGGCAACTCCGGCCGCCGCATCAGGTATTGCGTAGCGCTGATCGCATCCATGAACGCCGCCAGCGCGTCCTTCTCTTCATCCGTCAGGTTCAGCTTTTTCAGCAACACGTCGGTCTGCGGGTAGTTCGGGTCGGCAGCTTTCTGCTCCGGCTTCGGGTCTATCATATGCATGCCGCTGTTATAAATGTTGATCACGCCCCGGATGTTGTTGAAAAGACCATTGTGCATCCAGGGGCCGTTGTGCATCACGTCGCGGAGGGAAGGCGTTTTGAAGCGGCCCACGTCTTCGGGGCGGCTGGTCACGTTATAACGGCCGAGGTCTTCGTATTTGCGTTTGTAATAAGTCAGACCGATGTTATGAAAACTTTCGTCGGTGAGATATTGGCCGTGGTGACAGTTCATGCAGCGGGCCTTGGTACGGAAGATGTGCATGCCGTGAATTTGCTGGTCCGTCATGGCCTTGTGGTCGCCTTCCATAAATTTATCAAAGGCGCTCCTGCGGGAAGCGATCGTTTTTTCGAAAGCGGCGATGGCGGTGAATATCCTGTCCGTCGTTATTTCTTCGGTGCCGAACGCGTCTTTGAAAAGCCCGCGGTAAGCTTTGATGGCGCCGAGTTTGGGGCCCAGCTCCTTTGCGGCCATATCCATTTCATGATGGGC
>JBQCFV010000504.1:0-3225 GCA_051958695.1 Chitinophaga sp.
GTGAAAAATGAATTTTAATCTGTCGCAAATTCCTGAAAGAACCATCCAGCCACGTAGCTTCGGCCTTACCATGGTGATGGACAAAGGGCTCAGTGTTGAGGAAGCGAAAAATTTTTTATCCGCCGCAGCGCCGCACGTAGATATTGTAAAACTCGGCTTCGGAACATCGTTCGTAACGCCAAACCTCCGCAAGAAGATCGAGCTGTACCAGGCGGCCAATATCCCTGTATATTTCGGCGGCACCCTGTTTGAAGCGTTCCTGATCAGGAACCAGTTTGACGAATATGTAAAAGTGATAAAGGACTTCGGTATTTCCTGGATGGAAGTGTCCGACGGCTCCATTACCATACCGCACGCGGAAAAATGCGGCTACATCGAAAAGCTCACCCAGCACGGCACCGTGCTGAGCGAAGTAGGTTCCAAAGACGCGGAGCACATCATCCCTCCCTACAAATGGATCGAGCTGATGCGCGCGGAACTTTCCGCAGGCGCGTCGTACGTGATCGCGGAAGCGCGCGAAGGCGGCAACGTAGGGATTTACCGCGGCACCGGCGAAGTGCGCGAAGGCCTGGTGCAGGAGATACTCACGCAGATACCCGCCGAAAAGATCATCTGGGAAGCGCCGCAGAAAGACCAGCAATTGTATTTCCTCGAGCTGGTAGGCTGCAACGCCAACCTCGGCAACCTCGCGCCAAACGAGGTGATACCGCTGGAAGCCATGCGCGTAGGGCTTCGCGGGGATACCTTCCACCTTTTCCTCGATAAAGAATAATTTTTTATACAGGGATTGCCGGCCGCCGGCAATCCTTTCATTTTTGCAATCCACCTCACCGTGCGTTTATTCGGCCTCATCGGTTTCCCGCTTTCCCATTCCTTCAGCAAAGGTTTTTTTGCCGACAAGTTCAGCAAAGAAAATATCAGCGGCTGCGCGTACGAGAACTTTCCCATTCCTTCTATCGAAGAGTTCCCGGGCTTGTGGGCGAATTATGAGGAGCTGGAAGGTCTCAATGTTACCATTCCCTACAAACAGGCCGTGATGCCGTATCTCGACGAATTGAGCGATGCGGCGAGAGCCATCGGCGCGGTGAACTGCATCCGCAAAAAGAACGGGAAGCTCACCGGCAACAATACCGACGTGACCGGCTTCAGCCGTTCCCTGCAGCCGCTGCTGCAGCCGCATCATACCAAAGCCCTTGTGCTCGGCACCGGCGGCGCGGCCAAAGCCGTAAAATATTCGCTCGCGCAGCTCGGCATCGCCTTCAGCGAAGTAAGCCGCAGCGGCCCGATTACCTACGATGCGCTGAACGAATCCGTGATGAAGGAGCACACGCTGATCGTAAACACCACACCGCTCGGCATGTACCCCAACGAGCTTGATGCGCCGCCGATCCCTTACGAATACACGGGCGCGCAGCATCTTTTCTATGACCTCATCTATAATCCCGCGGAAACGCAGTTCATGAAAAACGGCGCAGCGCAGGGCGCCACGGTAAAGAACGGGCATGAAATGCTGGTGCTGCAGGCGGAAGCGAGCTGGGAGATCTGGAACGGGTGAGTTCAAAACCCCGCGTACGAAATGAGGATCAACAATCGGCAGCAGTTGTCTGTTGTTTTACGTTGAAAGAGAATCTGCTTTCGGCTGGAGAAAAAATTGCCGGAGCTGAATCTTGAGCAGGATAGTACTAACCCTTCGGCTTTATCATATAATACATACACGTCGTAAAAAAATTCCGCACGAAAGGGATCCCTTTCATCCAGCCGAACTGCTCCCTGGGCTTGAGTTTGAACTTGTACTTATAAATCGGGTTGATGAGGTAGTATTTGCGTTGCGTGATCTCGTAGCCGGTTTCCTTCGCGATCTTTTCGAACCTTTCGATGGAAATGCCCGTGTCCACCAGTTCCATCAGCTCCTGTATGGTGCCCGGGCTTTCGCCCGCGGCTTTCAGCAGGCCGCGGTAGAGCGGGCGGGGAAGAAGATGGATATAAGGCAGGAAGCTGAGCACCCTGCTTTGGCAGATCTGCTGGTGGCCGCCGTGGGGCATATACCAGGGCGGGAAGCCGAAGTATACCTGTCCGCGCGGACTGAGCAGCTCTTTCAGGTAAGCGATCAGTTTGGGTTGATCGGGGATATGCTCGATGGCGTCTTTCAGAATAATGATATCAAAAGCGTGACGGAACTCGCCAAAAAAATCCACGTCATAAATATTTTTGGCGATCAGCCGCAGCTGGCCGTTATCGACGTAGTTGCCAAGAAAACCTTTCGCCAGCTCGATGCGTTCGGGCCAGAGGTCCACACCCACGCACTCGCAGCCCTGTTCCAGGAAAGGCGTGAGCACGCCGCCTTCGCCGCAGCCGATCTCCATTACACGAAGCCCCCGCAGGTCCGGGTATTCCCGTGCGATAAAAGGCAGTACGTAGTTCCTGGAATTTTCTACCTGCTGCTGGTAGCGCAGGGTGGCGTCTGTATGTTGCGGTAATGACATGCGATGTTGCTAAAATTCCGTGAAAATAGAATTATTTTTCCAAGAGTTCCTGCACCTGCCGCCGCAATTGTTCCTTTCCTTATTTTTGGAATGGTTTTAGCCTATGAAAAACATGCTGAGAACGATTTTCCTGGTCTTACTGGCGCTTCCCGCCGCCGCGCAGCAAAAAAATGTGGCGTACGTTACGGCCGTGTACGATTCCGGCTCGGTGGCGGAACTGTACAGTACCACGCCCATCGGGCTGGTCGTGACGTATACGGACAGCACCCGGCAAAAAACAGCCGGCCTGCTGAAAGGCGATCTCCGCTGGAACCAGGTGAAAGTGGAAACGCCTTACGGTGAATGCCGCAACGGCGTGCTGCGTTTTAACCGCAACGCCATCAGGCCGGACAATTACCGCATGCGGCTGCTGGTTACGCTAACAGCGCAGCCGGGCAAACAGCATGAAACATATCTCCAGCTGCCGTTCCTCACCGCCATCCGGTTCAATCATTATGCGGACAGCCTGAAGCGGGGCATCCATTTTTATCTCAATGTGGAAGGCATTTACAACAGCGGCCGCATTTACCCCCTGGATACGTCAAGGGTACGGCTGTATGCGAACAAAGGAAAGATAATCGGGCAGGACCTGCTGATACCGCAGAACGACAGCCTCACCCGCAGCATTTCCGTAAAAGCCGTTTACCGCGGCAATGCCGCCATCAACGCGGCTTCCGTGGTGCCGGTGAAGCAGCTTCCCGAC
>JBQCFV010000505.1:0-3409 GCA_051958695.1 Chitinophaga sp.
CATCAGCTACCCCGAATTCAGGCAGGACGGCAAGCCGCTGGAGCCGAGCATGTTCATCAGCGAAATATTGCAGGCCCACATCCTGCCCGAAGATAAGATCGACATCCCGGAAGAAACGCTGTTCGAGTTCGAGGCATTGCAATACAACAAGGAGCTGGCGCCGGAGATCGAAAAGGTGGACCAGCTGTTTATCGACAGCCTGCTGAACGGTTTTACCATGAACGTGACGGCGCTGAACAATTACCTGCGCTGCCCGCTGGCCTTTTATTACCAGAACCTCGTGCGCGTGCCCACCGGCCGCTCCGAAAACACGGAGTTCGGCTCCGCGGTGCACTTTGCGCTGGAAAAGCTGTTCCAGAAAATGCAGGAGAACGGCGCGTTCCCGCCCCGGGAAGAGTTCATCAAGGATTTTAAATACAGCATGCTGCGCAACCGGGAATGTTTCACCAAAGAAGCCTTTAAAAGAAGGATGGAATACGGGGAAGACATTCTCGCCGCGTATTACGACAAATACATTCACGTATGGAACACCGTGGTGAGCATCGAAAGGAACGTGCGGAACGTGGTGGTGAACGGGGTGCCGCTCAAAGGCAAGATCGACAAGCTGGAATTTAACGGCAACGAAGTGAACGTAGTGGATTACAAAACGGGCGATTTTGAAAAAACGAAAAAAACATACCGCAAATTCGACCGGCCGAACGAGCGCGATCCGAACGGCGGGGACTATTGGCGCCAGGCCGTATTTTATAAAATTTTGTTAGATAATTACAAACAGAAGAACTGGCAGGTGGTTAGCACGGAATTTGATTTCGTAGAGCCCGACAAACAAAAGGAGTATCACCGGGAAAAGATCGACATCCTCCCGGAAGACATCGCCACCGTCAGCCACCAGATCAAAGACAGCTGGATAAAGATACAGAACAAGGAATTTTACACCGGCTGCGGCAAGGAAGATTGCAAATGGTGCGGCTTCGTGAAGGACAACAAGCTGGAGATCGCGCTGCATGACCTCGTGGACGAGGAAGATGAATAATGAACAACAAACAGTAAGTTTGCAAATAATTTAATGCTCAGGAAGGAATCATGAATCAGAATATGCGTGGCTGGACAGTCGTTTCATTGCTCGTGCTGGCTATATTCAGCTTTTTTACGCGTTGCGCGAACATCGTGCCGCCGGGTGGCGGCCCACGAGATACCCTGCCTCCCAGGCTCGTGAACGTTACGCCAGCGGATTCCACGCTGAGGTTCAAGTCCAACAAGGTCGTGTTCCACTTCAACGAATACGTGGAGCTGGACAATGTGATCGAAAAGCTGATCGTGTCGCCCAACATGAAACGCACCCCGGTGATCACCGCCAAGCTGCGCGTGGTGACCCTTGAGATCAAAGATTCCCTTCAACCCAATACCACTTATACCTTCAATTTCGGCGACGCCGTGAAAGACGTGAACGAACGCAATCCCATCGTGGATTTCCAGTACGTAGTGTCTACCGGCGATTATATGGATTCCCTCGAGCTGACCGGCAAAGTAATAGTGGCCGAAACCGGCAAGCCTGACAGCAATATCGCCGTAATGCTGTACGGCAACCTGGAAGATTCCGTGGTATCGAAGGAAAAACCGCTTTACCTCGCCAAGTCCAAAGGCGACGGCAGCTACCGCTTCAGGAACCTGAAACCCGGCACCTACCGGCTTTTTGCGCTGAAGGAAGAAGACCGCGACTATCAATACACCCAGCCGGAGGAGCTGATCGCTTTTTCGGACAGCCTGATACGGCTCGACGGCAATATCAGCGACCGGAACCTCTCGCTGTTCAACGAAGTGGATACCGCCACGCTGTACGAAGACGAGCCCGAAGTAACCGAGCCCGAACCCGAAAGAAGGAACCGGGACAAGGATAAAAAACCGCGGAAACCGCGCCTGCAGGTGGGCTTCAATCTCAACGGGGGGCAGCAGGAGCTGGGCGATTCCCTCATCATGAACTTCAACTTCCCCATCCGCACGCTCGACACGCTGCAGATCGGGCTGTATGAAGACACGACCCGCAAAAAAGTGCCTTTCACGCTTCACCCCGCCGATACCACCGCCAAATCGTTCAAGATCGCGTACGACTGGAAACCCGGCAAACCTTACGAGATCATTCTTCCCGCCGGTTTCGCCACGGACACCTCCGGCCTGCAGACCGCCAAGGCGGATACCGTCAGCTTCACCGCCAAAAGCCTGGACGATTACGGCACCGTAAAAGTAGACCTCAGCATCAGCGACAGCGCCCGCAACGTGCTGCCGCAAGACGATACCAGCTATCAGCTGGTAGTACAGCTCGTTTCCGGCACGGACATCAAATACAGCGGCGTGGCGATAGACGGCAAATGGGAACGCGGGCTGATACAGCCCGGCGAATACCAGATCAGGGTGGTGGCCGACCACAACAAGAACGGCGTTTGGGACACCGGCTCCTATTACGGCGTGCCCAGGAAGCAGCCCGAGATCGTATTTTCGTTCAAAGAACCTATCAACATCAAAAAGAACTGGACGGTAAGCCCATCGGTCAAACTATAGCGTTTATCCGTAATTTTGCACAATGATCTTCTCCTCCGCACTGATCGAAAATGCCGTAAATGAATTTGCAAGGCTCCCCGGCGTAGGCAAAAAAACCGCTTTGCGGCTCGTGCTGCACCTGCTGAAGCAGGACACGGCGCAGGTAGAGCAGTTTTCCGAAACCATCGCCCGCATGCGCCGTCAGATCAAATTTTGCCGGCATTGCCACAACGTGAGCGACGAAGATATCTGCAGCATCTGCGCCAACCCTTCCCGCAACGGGCAGCTGGTGTGCGTGGTGGAAAGCATCCGCGACGTGATCGCCATCGAAAATACGCAGCAGTTCAACGGCACCTACCATGTGCTGGGCGGTATCATTTCCCCCATCGACGGCATCGGGCCCGACCAATTGCATATCCATTCCCTCGTGGAAAGAGTGCAGCAGCAGGGCATCGAAGAGGTGATCATGGCGCTGAGCCCCACCATCGAGGGCGACACCACCATTTATTACCTGTCCAAAAAGCTGAAGGACCAGCCGGTGAAGATCACCACCATCGCGCGGGGCATCGCCTTTGGCGGCGAGCTGGAATATGCGGACGAAATGACGCTGGCCCGCTCCCTCACCAACCGCCTGCCGTTGGAAAACTACCTCCAGCAAGGGAAATAATTCCTTCCTTCCCAATATCCGCCAGGATAAGTATCTTTATAGCACGTAATCATATTCGAACCGCTCATCTCCAAATCGCAGCACTATGTTCAAATTAGCAATGCTCTCCGTCCTGTTCTCTTTTTTCGGAAACGTGTACGACTTTAAGGTCGACGCGCTGGACGGCGGGAAGATCGATTTTTCCAAATACAAAGGCAAAAAGATCCT
>JBQCFV010000506.1:0-7236 GCA_051958695.1 Chitinophaga sp.
GTTGACCAGCGGCGACAGGTACGTGCCGAGAATACATCCGCCGAAAGAGAACAGCAGGATGATGGGAAACACGTAGATATCCACAATGTCAGGGAAAAAGAAAAGCTTGATGGTGCTGCCGATAAGACCGAACAGCATACCGTAGAAATAACCGTAGCCGGTGAAGCGCCACCAGATCCATTTCAGGAAATTCGCCGCGGCGTAGCCGCCGTATAATGCAGAGGTGATCCACAACGTAAGCTTGTTGAGCGAAGCGCCCATAAAACCAAAAAGTATACCGATGCACACCAGCACCAGCGAAGACAGGATGCTCATGCGGATCAGCTTTTCGTTGGAGCCGTTCGGGTTGATGTATTTTTTGTAGATGTCGTTGACGATATACGCCGGCGCCGCATTCACGAACGCGGAAAAAGTGCCCATGAACGAAGCCAGCAAACCTGCCAGCAGCAGGCCTTTGAAACCGGCCGGCACAAACTTCGCGATGGCCAGCGGCGCTATCTTCTCAAAATCGATATTGCCGCCCTGCGCACCCAGCTCCGTTTGCATGTACACCAGCGCCAGCACACCGAACGCCGCCACCATAAGATAACGCGGGATGTACATTACCCAGATGGTGGTAAAGCTCATTTTTGCCGCGTCGCCGGGCGTGCGGGTGCTCAAAACGCGCTGCATGTCATAGCTCGGGACCGGCCCCGCGATGGACGCAAAAATGCCTTTGAACAGCATCATCATGATCAGTATGCCAAACAGGCCGAAACCATCGCTCGCGATCTTGTCGTTCACCGCGGGGAAAGGCGTGCCCGCCCAGTCCAGCCCAAGGTTCCAGCCAAAGCTCAAATCCGTCCAGCCCGCGGGTATCGCCGCCTGCACCTGCTCTGCCGTTACCGAAGTGTAGGCAATGTAACCGATCACAAAACAGCTGATGGTCATGATCACGAACTGCATCACCTCGGTGGCGACCACACTGTACATGCCGCCCTTGATGGTATAAAGCGTGGTGAGAATACAAAGTATCAGCGCGTAGCTTCTTTCAGACGATAAATGCACTGATCCGATCTGCACCGCCAGGTCCCAGGGAAGAATGGCCGTGCAGAACTTGCCGATGCCTTCAAAAAAATACGCGATAAAACCGATCACGCTCACGATAGCGAATATCACGATGATAATATGCGAAAGCCGCGCGCCTTTGCCGTCGCCAAAACGGAAGGTGATCCACTGCGCACCGGTCATCACGTTGGAGCGGCGCATCCAGATAGCGAGATATACGAACACGAACACCTGGTTCCATACCGGCCAGAGCCAGGGAATGAAGGCGCTTTTCAACCCGTAAATAAAAAGAATGCTCACCGTCCACATCGTGCCGGAAATGTCGAACATGCCGGAAGCGTTGCTGAGGCCCAGCATGTACCATTTCATCCTGTTGCCGCCGAGAAAATAACTTTGCAGGTCTTTCGACGCTTTTTTCGAAATGTAAAAGCCAAGGAAAAGAATGGCGATGATGTAGCCGGCAATAATCCCGATATCCAATATGCTTAATGACATCTGTAAGGTTTTATGTTTTCCAGAACCATTTCCGGTTTACAAAAAATATGGTGACCTGCGACACGACGCCGGTAAAGAGCAGGCCTTTCAGCACGCCCAGCCAAACGTTCGCGTCCATATCGCGGTATATGTTCATGAGCCCGCTGAGGTGCATCACCGGCAGCAGCAGCAGGTTGCCCGCCACGTAGGCCACCATGGGGTTACGCCCGTTGGCGGCGAGGTAACGGATCAGGCGGTTGCAGTAGCCGTAATATTCGAGGATGCTAAAACCGAGTATCACTAGAAAAGACAGGCCGCCGGTCACAAAATAATAACTGTAGTTGGAAGGGTCTTTCTTGATGCCGCCCTGCGTGCAGTCGAAGAACAGCCCCAGCCACAACAGGTAAACGCCCGCCTGTAAATAATTCATCCACGAAGGCATGGGGCTGAGCATCTTGCGCGCCAGGAACAGCATCGCCGCTCCTACCCCGATGTTCAAAACCAGGTTCAGCACCAGTTGCCGGTTAAAAAGGAACACGAGGTTGATGATGACCAGCGCCAACGTGCCCGCGGCGATCAGCCGCCATTTCCGCTTGTCCGTTGAATTGTCCGCAGACAGCGGCTGCTGCAGCCATTCGCCCGCAAAAGTGCCGGGGATAATGATGAACAGGTATTTCAGGTAATAGAACTTGTACGCCCAGGGCAAAGGGCTCCAGTCGTACACCGCTTTGGCCCAGCTGTCCGGTGTTTGCGCCGCGAGGAACACCGCCGCGATAAACGGCAGCACGCCGATGCGCAGCAAGGGCCGCTTGACCGTAAGCCACCAGATGAGCGTGCCGAACAGCGCCATGTTAGCCAGCACGACAATGATCACATCGCTGCGCGAAAGATCGGTCTTTTTATAAAAAAGAAATGCCAGCGCCAGCGCGAATGCAACGATCTTCGGAACGATCGTTTTCATTCTGATGAACATCGCGCATAACAGCCCGAACGCGGCGATGGAGATCAGTTGCTCCGTTACGCCCGGCGTTCCCGATTGCACCCATGCGCGTGCATGGAACGTAAAAACAGCGAAAAATATAAGCAGCGCAAACCGTTGCAGCATCAGCCCTATCAGCTTGTACGCCGGCGTTTGCTCTTTGATCTTTTTCTGAAAGGCCAGCGGTATGGCCGCGCCCATGCTGAAAAGGAAAAACGGGAACACAAGGTCCACCCAGGTAAGGCCCGGCAGTTCCGGGTTGAATTTATGATACGGCGGCGGCGTTTGCGCATGGTACATCCACGCCGGCAAAATGCCGAACGCGATGCTGCTGGACAGCACCATGGCCAGTATCGCGAAGCCCCGCAGGGCGTCCAGACTATTGCTTCGGTTCATAATAAAAGTGCTTGACGAACTGCCGGCGCACACCGGCAGTTCGCTGATCAATGCCTTGCTTTAATTCTTATATCCTTCCTTCCGTTCATTCCACCAGCCGTAGTTAATATGCATGATTCCGTGGATTATTGCAATTGACCGGCAAAGCTGACGCTGCGCCGGAACGGATCGAGATAGCGGTCGATGAGCACTGCGGTGGCGGCGCGGCTGAGCGTAGCGTCAGCGGCAGGCGTACCGGGCAGGGACAATTTTTCCCAGTCGGCCTGCACCTGCTGCAGGTTTATCTTCTTACCGCATTTTTCAAACAGCTCCAGCAGGAATTGCAGGCTGAGCGGCTCGCCGGACGCGCCCCAGAAAGTGCGGAGCGGTTCGTAATATGCGCGCAGGCCGTTCATTACTTCGTAACGGGTGGCGGTATTGTCGGGATAAAACCAGGTCTGGTTCGCCCATTGGTAAGGCACGCCCGTGCCTTTGAGGATGCCGGTAGCGCCCATGCGCTGGATGGCCGCGAAATGCGGGTCTTCCGCCTTTACGTCGATGAACGGCATGATGTACGCTTTGCTGTCCAGCAGCGCCTGCTGTACTTCGCGGATGGAAGCCTGTTTCGGCTGGATGTGTTTTTTCAGCGCCACCGCCGCCAGCGCGCCCGCCGCCTGCCCGATGCCGAGCACCACGGGTTGCAGCCGTGTGGCGCCGTTCACGATATTGGTCACGCTGATGCTTTTTTCCGCAACGATCAGCCCGTCCACGTCTTTGGGCAAAAGACTACCCAGCGGCACGTTATACGAGGGCACGCGTATCTTCACAAAATCGATCTTTGGCGCGGCCGGATTTTTTTCGTGGTGATGATCGATGGTATAATCCCCCACCGCGATACCGGTACGGTACAGCGGCTGCGGCTGATCGTAAGGTTTGGCCACATGGTTCACGGTCAGCAGCGCTTCCCCTTTCAGGCGGCGGCTTTCGCGGTGATACGGGATCATGGGCAGCCTGTCTTTCGTGGGAAATTCATCGTCTGCAAGACCAAGGTTTTTGTAACCCAGCTCCGTTTGCAGGTAATAGATAAAACGCAGGCTATGAAGCTTCGCTGCTTTGAGCGCTTCTTCCCGTTCGGCGGGCGTTTTTTCGATAATATTGAGATAATAATCGTTGCCGCTTTTCGGCCAGTTGATCATGTATTTGTTGTTGGGAAGACGGCCGTACTGCATCATTTTGTAGCAGTTGTTGTCCGGCGAATCGAACGAGGCCGGGTCGGATACGTCGCAACTATGCCTGAACGCGCCTGCATCATAGCCTTCCGGCTTGCGGATGGTTTTGTCCGCGCCTTTGCCGAAATCTTTCAGCACCACTACATAGGTCACATCCTGGATGATGTCCTTGGAAACAGCGGGCGCCTGCGCTTCTCCCGTCTCTTCCCGCGCGTCCATGCCGATGTCGTATTTCGCGCCGGCGGCGGCCATTACATCGCCGAGCTCGGTAGCATCTATTACCAGTGCAGCGTCGATCACGGCGGTCTTTTTTCCTTTCAATACCGTCACCAGCCAGCGGCCGTTCTCTTTGCGGATCGACCGGAACCTGGTACCGTAGCTGATCCGGAGGTTTTTCTCCTTTCCCGCCATTTGTTGTAAAACCTGGTTGCCGACATGCGGTTCAAACAGCGTATTGCTCACCCAGCCGGTTTCCACTTTTGCCGGGCCGCCATAATAATTATATAAATGTTCGCGAAATTCCCCCCAAAGCCCCGAAGGCATGCGATGGTTGCCGTCTATCGCCGAAACGCCCGCGGAAGTGAGCATGCCGCCGAGCCATTCCGTTTCTTCGATCACCAATGCCTGTACGCCCATGCGCGCAGCCTGTATGCCGGCCATGGTGCCGCTGGCGCCGCCGCCAACGATCAGCAGTTCCGTGCGCTGCTGCGCATTCGTATGTAAACTTGCCAGGCTGAATAACAGGACCATCCACTGAAAGCCGTTGCGCATCCTTCTCTTCATGACGTGTTTTAATTTTCCCCGGGCCGGTTCCCATCTTCCGGCGTATAGGCGTTAGCGTTAAAAATTTCGGACGGTATAAGGCGTACGATGTATGCTAAAAATGATTCCACTAAATAAGAATAAAATTTATTAAAACACAAGTACTTTTTAATTTATTTTTTTAACTACGAAGTAATTAACCCTGATCGATTGGTAAGTTCTGTTGGAAATCAAAATAATATTAGCGGGAAGGACATTTCCAACTGAACACATCTGCCGTGCTTGTGCCGCTACTGCTATAGAGAAATTGTTTTTAATTTTTTTTAAAAAGAATATCTTTGTAAGAATCACTGTTTTAAAAACATCTACCCCGACAATGAGTACATTCTTTGAAGAATTGAATAATGAGACCCTGGGCGGAGTGGCGTACAAGAACCTGAGCCTGAAGAAAAAGATCATCGCCTATTTCACGAATATCAACAATGCTACCATTGCCGATTTGGCGAAGGAGCTGAACGCGTCCACCCCCAAGGTGACCCATTTGCTGAACGAGCTGCTGCAGGAAGGGCTGGTGAACGATTACGGGAAAGTGGACAGCACCGGCGGCCGCAAGCCCAATCTGTACGGCATGGCGCCCGACGCGGGTTTTTTTATCGGGGTGGAAGTAAAGAAGTACCATATTAATATAGGGCTGCTGGATTTTAAAAGGAACCTCGTCAAATTCTCAGAAAAGATCGCTTACGACCTGCAGAACACGGCCGATTCGCTGGACAAGCTTTGCAAGATCATCCTCCGTTTTATGGACGAGCTGCCGGTCGGGCGGGAAAAGATACTCGGCGTGGGCGTGAACCTTTCCGGCCGCATCAACTACGCCACCGGCTACAGCTACAGCTTTTTCCATTTCGACGAAGAGCCGCTGAGCAAGGTGCTCGAAGCCCGCATCGGCATACGCACTTTCCTGGAAAACGATTCCCGCGCCATGGCCTACGGCGAGTTCAGCAGCGGCACCGTGAACAACGAAAAGAACGTGCTGTTCGTGAACCTCGATCATGGTATCGGTCTCGGCATACTCATCAACGGCCAGCTGTACTACGGCAAATCCGGCTTTGCCGGCGAGTTTGGCCACATTCCTTTTTTTAACAACGAAGTGATCTGCCATTGCGGCAAAAAAGGCTGCCTGGAAACCGAAGCCTCCGGCCAGGCGCTCGTGCGCAAATTCCAGGAAAAACTCAAAGCCGGCTCTTCTTCCAGCGTAATGCGCAAACACAAACAGCCGGAACAGATCACGCTGGCAGACATCATTCATGCCGCCAACCACGACGATATGCTCGCCATCGAACTGGTGGCTGATATCGGCGAAAAGCTCGGCAAAGGCATCGCCATGCTCATCAATCTTTTTAACCCTGAGCTGGTGATACTCGGCGGCAGCATAGCCACCACGGGCGATTACATCCGCCTGCCCATCAAAAGCGCCATCAATAAATTTTCTCTCAGTCTGGTAAACAACGACACCCAGCTGGTGCTGAGCCGCCTCGGCGAAAAGGCCGGCATCATCGGCGCCTGCCTGCTCGTGCGCAACAAATTGCTGTACCCCGGCGCCGGCTGAGATAAATTCCCGCAAGATATTTTGGATGCCTAACTTTCTATGTATCTTGTGTATATGAGCAATCCGGCGCAATCCCTGTATCAGAAAATAGCTGCACTGGAAAAACTGGGGGAAACATTTCCCGCCGTTATCATCGTGCACAACCTCGACACCCAATCCGTAGAATACATGTCGGCAAAAGGACAGGAAATACTGCAAACCAACCTGCCCGAACTGCGCGCCATGGGACCCGAATATTTCCACCGTTTTTTCAACCCGCAGGACATGGAAGATTACCTGCCGCGCATCATGCGACTCATCCACGAGAACCAGGAAGAGGCTTTCGTTTCCTTCTTCCAGCAGGTGCGCGCGAACCCCGGCATGGACTGGGAATGGTACCTCAGCGCCACCAGGATCTTCATGCGCAACGAATCGGGAACGCCGACCCACTGCATCACGCTGGCCATGCCCATTCACGCGGAACATCACATTACCGTGAAGGTGAACCGGCTGCTGGAAGAAAATAATTTCCTCCGCAAATACAAGCACATCTTCGCCGCGCTCACCCAGCGCGAAAAAGAGATACTGCGGCTGATGGCGCTGGGCGCCAATTCCGCAGACATCGCCGCCGGGCTCAACATTTCCGATAAAACGGTGTCCACGCACCGCCGCAATATCAAAAACAAGCTCAACGCACAATCCACGTACGACATCACCCGTTTCGCGCAGGCATTCGACCTGATCTGACCGCGATTTATTATTATATTGTGATTTATGACCACATC
>JBQCFV010000507.1:0-3641 GCA_051958695.1 Chitinophaga sp.
GACCATACTTTTATGCAGTCAGTGGCCAACCGTATCATCGAGATCACGCCCAACGGCATCATCGACCGCCTGAGCACCTTCGACGAATACCTCGCCGACGAGCGCGTGCGCAACCTGCGCGCGGAAATGTACGGCGAAACCGTATCAGCGTAAAAATGAAGAATCATAAAAAAGCAAAGAGCGGACCATGTGTCCGCTCTTTTTATTGGGTTACTTTTTTGGGTATTAGCTCTCTTTTTCAGAGATATTTTTCGATTTCTTTCATTTTGGACCGGTCGAGCGGCTTGGTGATGTAAGCCATCAGCTCCGGTGTTTTACGTACTTTCTCCATGTCCTGTATGTTCATGGAAGAAGAGCACATGATGATGGGCACGTCCTGCGGCAGCTTGCTTTTGAAGCCGCGGAAAGCCTCGATGAAATCCCAGCCGTTCATCCGCTGCATGTTCATGTCCAGGATGATAAGGCAGGGGAGCTTGCTGGTTGCGAACGAGGTAAGGTCCTCGAGGGCGTCCTCCGCGGAAAGAAAAGAATTTACGCGCACGTCCCAACCCTGCAAACCGAACATCTTCTTTACTATAAAGTGAAAAATCTCATCGTCGTCTATCACATATACAACTTTATTCGCAGGTCTCATCTCTTGTTGATTATCGAATAGCTTCATAATACTTGGCTTTTTTCCCAAATCACTCCGCTGTACAGCATCGTTCCGGTTCAAATCCTCATTTTTTTCGTCTAATGTAAGCTCGTTCGTAATTGCTTCGCAAAGAAAGTTAATTTTATTTTATTTTCATATATATTTTAAACAGAATAACTAGCGCTTAACAAATAAAAAGGGGCGCAGCTGAATGCCGCGCCCCGGTGTTATGAATGTTGGATTGTTGGTCTTTAGTTGAACAGGCCGCCTTTTTTCAGGTTCACCTTGCCAGCGCCGATCTTGTAACCGCCCTGGTAAATTTCCACGGTGTAGTCGCCGGCCTTGAAGTCGGAGTTCTGTTTCCAGTCCATGCTCACGGGCGTGGAGGTACCGGCTTCGTAAGACACCAGCTTTTTCACGGTGTACAGTTTTTCGGTTCCGTCTTCCAGTGTGAAGCGGCCGCTGCCGAGGGCTTCTACCGCCAGGGGAGAACCGTCGGGCGCGGTGATGGCCACGAAGATCTCTTTATCGCCGGACTGCGCGATGCGGTTGTCCAGGGCGAAAGACACGCGCAGCATGTCGGCGCGTTTGGCTTTAGAGGTCACTTCCTCTTTTCCGTTGCGCCTTACGTTGATAGGCGACAGCTTGATGTTGGACGCATGCAGCACGGAGCCGAGGTCCACGCGTTTGCCGAGGCTGTCTTTTACGGTCACCACGGAATCGCGTTCTTTAATGGCCACGTCGCGTTCGCCCACCAGCACGATCTTTTCGCCCTCCAGTCTTTCGATGGTGGCTACATAGTTTTCCGTGTTGGCTTTCAGCTGCTCGATGAGCCTGCGCGCTTCGGCCAGCTGGGCTGCGGTCGCGTTTTTGTTGCTGAGAATGCTCTGGATGCGGCCTTTTACGTCCGCTATTTCTTTATCCTTGCTTTTTACGAGGCTGTCCATGCGAGAGTTCTGGGAGATCAGGTCGTCCAGGCGTGCCTGGGCTGCATCATATTCGGATTGCAGTTCGTTCCTGGAGGTGGTAAGGGTGTCCAGCTGGTTCTCTTTGGTAGCGATCTCCTTGCTGGATTGGCTTTTGTCGTAAAACATGTAACCCCATGTTCCCACCAGGGCGGCAATGAGAACGCCGTAAATAATCCCGTTTTTGTTGTTTTTTGGTCTTTCAGGTCCGGAAGGTCCGGGCGTACCCGAATTAAAAGTGTTTTCCGCCATAGTGTACTTTTTTATTTATTTGATTGTTATATGGGTAAAATTTTTTCGGAATCCCGGTACGTCAATTTTTATTTAAATTAGACGTTTTAAAACTTTGGCCGTGCTCAACAATGTTGCTCTTGATCAATTATTACTCTTCGACATAGAAACCACGCCGCTTTATTCGACGTTCCATCACCTGCCAGACGAGCTTCAGCGCCTCTGGGAGGAAAAAATTACAAAAACTGCGCCAGATTCTGAAAATCCCGCCGGCTGGTTCGACGAGAAGGCTGGTTTGTACGCCGAATTTGGGAAGATCGTATGTATTTCCGCCGGGGTGTTCTATACGGAAAATGGTCAGTATCAATTGCGTATAAAATCTTTTTCCGGTCACGACGAAAAAGTGCTGCTCGCGGGTTTTACAGAACTGGTGGAAAAATTCTCGTCAAAAAATCCGCGTTTCCAGTTTGCCGGGCATAATATCAGGGAGTTCGATATTCCCTATATTTGCCGCCGCGCCGTCATTAACAACCTGCCGCTGCCGGCCCCCCTGCAGGTGCACCAGTACAAACCCTGGGAGCAGCCCCTGCTGGACACGATGCAGCTCTGGCGTTTCGGCGAATTCAAAAACTACACTTCCCTCAAGCTGCTGGCCGCCGTGCTGGGCATACCCACGCCAAAGGACGATATAGACGGGAGCATGGTGGGAAGGGTGTACTGGGAAGAGGAAGACCTCCCGCGGATCGTTGAGTATTGCCAGAAGGACGTGCTTACCGTAGGCCAGCTGCTGCTGCGCTTCAAAGGGCTGCCCCTCATGGAAAAGGAAAACGTGCAGGTAGTGTAAAAAGGAAAGGAAACATGGATTACCAGGATATTATCAAAGATTGGAAGAACAACAAATTCCGCGCGCTCTACTGGCTGGAGGGCGAAGAGGATTTTTTTATAGACCAGGTAGTGAACTACGCGGAACGCCACCTGCTCAGCGAAGCCGACCAGGGCTTCAACCTCACCGTGCTGTACGGCAAGGAAACCGACTGGGCCACCGTGATCAACGCCTGCCGCCGCTATCCCATGTTCGCTGAAAGACAGGTGGTGATACTCAAAGAAGCGCAGTCCATGCGCGACCTGCTGAAGCTGGAGCCTTACATCGACAAGCCGCTGGATTCCACCGTGTTCGTGGTGGCGCACAAGCAGGGGAAGATAGACGGGCGCAGCAAGATGGCCAAGCTCATCAAAGACAGGGGCGTGCTGCTTTCCACCAAAAAGCTTTACGACAACCAATTGCCCTCCTGGGCTGAAACATACGTGCGCACGCAGGGGCTCGCTATTTCGGAGAAAGCCTGCATCCTGCTGGCCGACCACATCGGCAATGATCTTTCGCGCATCGCCAAAGAGATAGACAAGCTGCTGGTAAACCTTCCAGAAGGAAAAAAGATCGACGAAAGTGATATTGAAAAATATGTGGGCATCAGCAAGGAATACAACGTATTCGAATTGCAGAACGCCATCGGCCAGATGGACATGGCGAAAGTGATGCGCATCGTACGGTATTTCAGCGCCAACCCCAAAGCCGCGCCCATACAGATGCTGATACCGGCGCTTTATAATTATTTCGCCAAAATGAACCTGCTGTTCGGTATCAAAGGAGGGGAGAAGGAAATGGCCGCTGCATTGGGCGTGCATCCTTTTTTCCTGAAAGATTATACCGCCGCGGCGCGAAAGTTCGGGCCGGAAGGAACGGAACGCGCCATTCTTTTGCTGCACAAATACAACCTGCGCAGCATCGGCATCGGCGATAGCGGAAGCGGGGA
>JBQCFV010000508.1:0-2305 GCA_051958695.1 Chitinophaga sp.
TGCTCTACGGCATACCGCTCACCATCGGTTACGCCTTCGGCTGGATCATCTGGACGGCGCAAACGCTGCTCGTGATCCTGCTCGGCATGCTCAGCATATCCGGTTTCCCCGTCTTCAACAAACATTACCTGCCCGCTGCGCGGAAAACGGAGTAACGCTTTTCAATCACTTCCCCTTTTAAACAATCCCGCAGGATTTACGTAATTTAATAAAAAGATAACACCGGCTCCAGGCCGCTGACGACGAGTTTTTTATACCTTCCGCGCTGCGCTCCAACCCGCGCCTCAAATCATTGTGAATATGAAATTGGACTCCGCCGCCAACGCTTTAGAGCCGGTCAAAACCAAAAGACCACCGGTGAAAAAAAATACGAAACCCGGCAAAGCCGAACACGCCAAACGGAAAACCATCGTCAGGGACATCAGCTGGCTCTCTTTCAACGCCCGGGTACTGCAGGAACCGGCGGACACTACGGTGCCGCTTTACGAAAGGATCCGTTTTCTGGGCATCTTCTCCAACAACCTCGATGAATTTTTCCGCGTGCGCGTAGCCACGCTCAAACGCATGGGCATCGTAGGCCGGTCTTCCAAAATGCATCTCGAAGAAAACCCGGACGAGATACTGCAGGACATCCACAACACCGTCATCAGCCAGCAGGCCGAGTTCAACCGCATCTGGCACGAGATCGAAGAAGCGCTCAAATACGAAAAGATCACCCTTCATACGGAAAAACAGCTCAACCGCGAGCAGCAGAAGTTCGTGCAGAACTACTTCAATGAAGAAGTGCGCACCAACATCATCCCCCTCATGATCGAAGGCATACAGCACATGCCTTACCTGCGCGACAAATCCATCTACCTCGCCGTAGTACTGGCAAAGGAAGACAATTCCATCCGCCAGAAATTCGCGCTCATCGAAGTGCCGCGCGCCGTGCTGAGCCGCTTCATCATCCTGCCGTCCAAAGAAGGCGAGCATAGCATCATGCTGCTGGAAGACGTGATCCGCTACAACCTGCCACATATCTTCTCCTACTTCGGGTACGACAAGTTCGGCTCCTGGATCATCAAGGTGACGCGCGACGCCGAGCTGGACATCGACAATGATATTTCCACCAGCATCATCCACCAGATCGAAAAGGGCATCAAAGCACGCCGGAAAGGCAAGCCCGTGCGCTTCATCTACGATCAGCAGATAGACCCGCTGCTGCTGGAATATCTCATGCGCAGGCTCGGTCTTTCCAAAAAAGACAACCTCATTCCCGGCGGCCGCATCCACAATTTCAAAGACTTCATGGACTTCCCCGACGCCGTGTTCACCCGCGAGCGCACGCGGCGCAAGACCATTCCCCATCCGTTATTCCACAACGCGCCCAGCGTCATGAAAGTGATGCAGGAACGCGACGTGATGCTGCACCTCCCCTATCATTCCTTCGACACCGTGATAGACCTGCTGCGGGAAGCCGCCAGGGACCCGGATGTGACCACCATCAAGATCACCGCCTACCGGCTTGCCAACAACAGCAAGATCGTCAACGCGCTCATCAACGCCGTGCGCAACGGCAAACAGGTGGTGGTGGTGCTGGAGCTGCGCGCCCGGTTCGACGAAGAGGCCAACCTGCAATGGAAAGAAAGACTGGAAGAAGAAGGCGTAAAGGTGCTGATCGGCATACCCGGCATGAAAGTGCACGCCAAGCTCTGCGTGATCAAAAAACGCACGGGCAACACCACCACCCAGTTCGGCTTCGTGAGCACCGGCAACCTCAACGAAAAAACCGCCAGGGTGTACGGCGACCATTGCCTGCTGACCTCCGACCGCCACATCATGGCGGACATCAACCGGATATTCGCCTATCTCGAAAGCCCGCGGCACGACCTCAAATATCTGCGCGCCTGCAAAAAGCTGATCGTTAGTCCGTATAACATGCGCCTGTTCTTCCTCCGCATGATCGACCGCGAAACACGGAACGCCCGCCGCAAAAAGCCCGCTTCCATCATCCTCAAAATGAACTCCCTCTCCGACGAGGAAATGATCCTTAAACTCTATGATGCGGCCAGGGCCGGTGTGGAGATCAAACTCATCATCCGCGGTATCTGCTGCGCCTATACGGAGAACAAAAAGTGGAAACGCAACATGGAAGCGGTCAGCATCATCGACGAATACCTGGAGCACGCGCGCGTGTTCGTATTCCACAACAACGGCCAGGAAAAAGTATACATCGCCAGCTCCGAATGGATGGTGCGCAACCTCGACCACCGCATGGAAGCGGCCGCGTCCATCGAAGACCCGTCCATCAAACAGGAGCTGA
>JBQCFV010000509.1:0-2789 GCA_051958695.1 Chitinophaga sp.
ACCAGCTGCACGGGCGCCTGCCTCGCCAGCAGGTTCCGTACCCGCGACAACATGATCTCGAAATTGAAGGGTTTGATGAGGTAGTCCGCCGCACCGGTTTCCAGCCCTCTCAGCTGCTCTTCTTCCGCGGCCAGCGCCGTGAGCAATATCACGGGAATTTGCCGGGTGCGCGCATCGGCGGCTATTTTCCTGCAAAGCTCCACCCCGTCCATCACGGGCATGGTGATGTCGCTTACCACCAGGTCAGGCAGCTGCGAAAGGGCGGTTTGCCAGCCGGCCGCGCCGTCCTGCGCTTCTATGATCTCGTAATGTTCCTTCAGGTTGTCTTTCAGGTAAAAACGGAAGTCCTCGTTGTCTTCCACGATCAGTATGGTCTGTTTCTTTTTGTTCCTGTTTTTCTTTTTACCGTTGGAAAGCAGCTTTTGCGGCGGTGCTTCCGTCATTGCTGCCGCTTCTTCCTCACCGGCGGGCTTGACAGGCAGCCGTACGGTGAAGCAGGTGCCTTTGTCCGGCTCGCTTTCCACCGTGATGGCGCCGTTGTGCAGCTTCACAAATTCGCGGGTGATGGCCAGCCCGATGCCGCTGCCCTGGTTCACGTACTGCCCCGGTTGCCCGCTCTGGAAGAACCGTTCGAATATCTTCTCCAGCTGGCCCGGCGGCATGCCGATGCCCGTGTCTTTCACTTTCAGCTCCAGCGTAGCCAGCGATGGCCCGGGCATCACGTCCGCGGTAACGGACACTTTCCCTCCCTTCGGCGTAAACTTGAACGCGTTGGACAGCAGGTTGAAAAGGATACGCTCCACTTTGTCGTGGTCAAAAAATACGTTCAGCTGGCTGCAATTGGCGGCGTAGGAAAATTCGACGCCTTTGCGCTCGGCAAGATCGGAGAACGATTGCGCCACTTCTTCGAGAAAGCCCATCAGCTCACCTTTTACGGGAACGGGCCGCAGCTCCTGCATTTCCATTTTGCGGAAGTCCATCAGCTGGTTCACGAGGTTCAGCAGGCGTTTGGCGTTACGCCGTATCAGCTGGAACTGCTGCTTTTCTTCCGGGTCCTCCGTTTTGCGCAGCATGTCCTCTATCGGTGAAAGTATCAGCGCAACGGGCGTTCTGAATTCATGGCTTACATTGGTCAGCAGCTTGATCTTCATCATGTCCAGGTCGTGCAGGTGCTGGGCTTCCTTGCGTTCCTGCTGAAGCGCGAAGCGCCGGTGCGCGCGGCTGATCACCATCTTCCTGGAAAAATACAGCAGCGCGATGACGGCCAGGATATACAATGCATACGCCCAGCCCGTTTTCCAGAAAGGCGGCAGGATGCGGATCTTCAGCGAGATGCCTTCGTTGTTCCACTGCCCGTCCTCATTCGCGGCTTTGAGATGCAGCGTGTATTCGCCGGGGTTAATGTTGGTATAAGTAATGCGCCGCGACCGCCCGTCGGTCACCATCCATTCCTTGTTGAACCCTTCCAGGAAATAGGTATACCGGTTTTTGTCCGACCGCATAAAATTGAGCGACGCAAAATCGATGGAAAAATCGTTCTCGTCATAACGCAGCTCGAGCTCTTTCGTTTCCGGCAGCGCCGCCGGCAGCACTACATGGTTGCGGAATTTTTCGTGCACGCCGACCGTTTTATTGAAGAGCTGCAGACCGGTGAACACCAGCGCCGGGTCGGTATGATGCTGCTTTATCTCGTCCGGCAGGAAAAGGTTGAACCCGTCCGCCCCTCCAAAGACCATTTCGCCACTGCGCAGGCTGAGCGCGGCATTGACGTTGAATACCTTTCCCTGCAACCCGTCGCCGTCGTCGTAATTGAGGCATTTGATGCGCACGCCCTTCTCTCCTTCTTCCACCGCAATTTTGCTGAGGCCCCGCGTGGTGCTTACCCAGATGTATCCCTGCCGGTCTTCGAGAATGCTGATGATATTATCATCCGGCAGGCCCTGTTCGGTGCGGAAGGTCTGGAAGCTGCGGGTAACGGGATCGAAAAGACTGAGCCCTTCGCGCGTGCCCGCCCACATGCGCCCCTGGCTGTCGCAAAGCAGGGAGCTGACGTTGTCATTGCTGAGGCCGTGCGTGGCGCGCAGCAGGTGGATAAAGATGCCTTTCGATTTGTCCAGCACATCGATGCCGTAGGCGGTGGAGATCCAGAGATCGCCGGAGGGCGTTTCCGCGAAAGCGGTGATATAGTTGGAATGCACGGAGTTGGCCTGCTCCGCGTTGTTGTGATAAAAAATACCGTTGCCGGGATCGAACCTGTCCAGCCCGCCGCCCAAAGTGCCGAGCCAGAAAGTGTTCCGGCGGTCGCGGTAAATTTTCCAGACGGTCTTGTTGGCCAGGCTGTTCGGGTCCTGCGGGTTGTGGCGGTAATGCGAGAACTTGTGATGATTGTAATAATCCATTCCCCCGAAATAATACCCGATCCAGAGATTGTCGTAGCGGTCGGTATAGAGGCTGACGATCACGTCGTTGCTGATGCTGTTGTCGTCTGCGGGATCGTGTTTGAACTGCCGGAACGTTTGTGCGGCGCGGTCGAAATAAATGAGCCCGCCGCCGTTGGTGCCGATCCAGAGGTTGCCTTTGCTGTCTTCCGCAAAACAGTTCACATCGTTAAAAGGCAGGCTGTTGGCGATGCCGTGCTTATGCTCGTAAAGGCGGAACTTCATTTTGTTTTCCGCGTAAAAACTCACGCCGCGTTTGTAGGTGCCGCACCAGATGATGCCCTGATCGTCCTTATACAGCGCGTAGATCGCGTTCTCCGCGATGCTTTTGGGGTCTTCCGTGCGGTTGGT
>JBQCFV010000510.1:0-2390 GCA_051958695.1 Chitinophaga sp.
TGTTTTTCCATAATATTTATTAAATAACTGTACACATAACATTGTTTGTGCAAGCAATCTGTTTTTTTCTGCCTAATTTTGCGCCCATGACCAATCATCACCCGCAATGCTTTTTGCAACAGCATTGTCTCCCCGAATGGAAAGCCGCCATAGACGCCAATGCGCGACTGGTGAGCTTAAAAAAAGGCACGCTTGTATTCCGTGAAGGCGATCCCGTGGAAGGTTTTTATTTTATTCACTCGGGAAAAGTAAAGGTGCATAAACAATGGGGGGAAGAAGAAGGAAAGGAGCTGATCATCAAATTCGCGGGCGAGGGCAACCTGCTCGGGCATCGCGGGCTGGTGTCCGGCGAGGTGTACCCGGTATCGGCCACGGTGGTGGAAACGCTGGAAGCCTGTTTTATTTCCCCGGAATTTTTCCAGGCCACGCTGCTGGTGAACCACCAGCTTGCTTACAAGATGGTATTATTATACGCGGACGAATTGCAGCAGGCGGAACAATCCATGCGCGACATGGTGCATATGAACGTAAAAAGCCGCATCGCCAAAAGCCTGCTGAAGCTGGAAGAGATCTTCGGCACGGATGACGCGGGTTTTATCAACAGCAGTCTCAGCCGCCAGGACGTTGCGTCTTACGCGGGCACTACCTACGAAACGCTTTTCAAAACCCTCAATGAATGGATCGCCGAAGGCATCGTGGCATCCGCCGGGAAACAGCTTTCCATCCTCAATGCAAAAAAGCTGCGGAAAATAATCCATTGAACCAAATACAAACATCGCTGTTAGTAATAAAAATAACACGCACGTATTAGCCGTGGGAATAGTGAAAGGAATATCTTTATAAAAGATAACCGTATACCGTTTTAAAATCAAACTTCTCAAACCGTCTAAGCAACCCTTATTTATTCAAACCAAAAAACACCTGCATGAAACACATCGTTCTTGCGGCCGGGTTGCTATTGATCAGTTCCATTGCCTCCGCACAATTAAAGGTCGGCACCAACCCCAGCCAGATCAACCGTTCTTCCATCCTTGAGCTGGAAAGCACACGCCAGGGCCTTCTTCTCCCCAGGATCCCCGCGGGCAATCTCGCATTATCCCCGCTCGACGCCGCGCCGGACGGCATGATCGTTTACGTGACCGATTCGGCCAGCCTGTATATCCGGAAAAACTCGCTTTGGCAGCGCATGTCCGCAGACAGCCTGAGCAACGCCCGCAACTGGAACGTGCTTGGCAACGCCGGTCTTGATTCCACCGTGAATTTCCTCGGCAGCACGGATGTGCAGCCGGTAATTTTCAGGACCAACAACGCGGAACGCATGCGCATCACGGGCGGCGGCAACATCACCGTGGGCACCAACGTGATACCGCAGGGCACCGACCAGGTGCAGGTGATGGTGATAGACGCAACCACCGGCATGCTGATGCAAAGAGCCATGTCCGCCGCCGCATTCAGCAATGCGATCGTGTCGCTGAACGGGCAGCGGGACTCGGTGCAGACTTTTCGTGTAGACAGCGCCGTTACGACGGACTTCGCAATCAGCTCCGCCGCCGGCGTACATACTTTCAACATTCCCACGCAGGACGGCAGCGGCCTGGTTTCCCGCGGTTTTCTCTCGTATGAGGACTGGCAGCGCTTCGATTCTTCGGCGCGTTTCCAGATACTGCACACCGCGTTTTCCAACACCGCCGCTGCCACCGGTCTAACGCTTGAACTTGATTCCATCAGGCTGCACGCGGCGGATGCGGACAATCCCGGCGCAGTGTCCGCCGGGGTGCAAACCTTTGGCGGCGCAAAAAATTTCCGGGATACCCTGAGTGTAGGCCTGGCGCAGGGTACGGCGGCCAATTCCACCTTCCAGCTAAACGGCTCCATGTCCGCCAACATTACTAAAGTCACCAGCAGCTATCCCGTGACGGAAACGGACAATACCATCCTCGCAGACGCCACCACCGGGGCGCTTACCATCACGCTTCCACCCGTTGGCAGCATCAGCGGCCGGATGTACACCATCAAAAAAATAGCGGGCGGCATCGACAACGAAGTGATCATCAGTCCGACCGGCGCCACGATAGACGGCGGCCCCAATTACACCATTTACAACGACTGGACGTTTGTGACCCTTCAGACAGACGGCAGCAACTGGTATGTGATCAAAAAATAAGGCTTTACCAAACGAATGCATATGAACATACGGCCTCACGGTTGGATGGTATTGCTGCTGATCGCGTGCTGGTGGCAGCCTGCGGAGCTTCGCGCGCAACTGAAGCTGGGTGCAAATCCCGCCAGCATCAGCAAATCTTCCCTACTCGAGCTTGAAAGCGCCAACCAGGGCATTTTGCTTCCGCGCGTGCCGGACACTTCGGTAGCCACGCTTTCCACTGCTCCTG
>JBQCFV010000511.1:0-7763 GCA_051958695.1 Chitinophaga sp.
CAGGTAAATGTCGTTGATGGCGTCCAACCCCCAGCTGAGCGGGCTCAGCCTGCCGATGTGCTGCATAGTGTCCGGCATTACTTCCAGCGGTATCCAGATGCCGCCGACAGCGCTCAGTATCACGATGGAAATGGCGCCGAAGTTCAGCGCCTGGTTGGGCGTTTTGAACAGGGTGCCGATCAGGATGCCGTACGCGGTAGCGGTTACGCCGATGCTGGCGGCGGTAAGAAAACCCGCCGCATGATGCACGCCCATTTGCAGCTGCGGCAAACCGAGCAAGGGCAACAGGTAAATGCCCACGAGCATCATGAGGTAGAATTGCGCTACGCAGATGCCCACAAAAAACAGCAGCTTTCCCGAAAGGATGGAACCGTAATTGCCGGGAATGAGCTTCATCCGCACGAGGCTCCCGTCTTCCCGCTCGCGGATCATATTGCCGGCGATGGGTATCACGATAAAGAACATCGCAAAAATGGCCCAGGCGGGCACGTTGTGCTGTACGGAATTGGAGATCACGTCAATCTGCCTGCCTTCGCCCACGCCGGTCTCTTTCAGCCCCACGGCTTTCAGGCGGATGGCGGGAAAGGTGTCCTGCACGGCGGCGCTGTCCCTTTTCCGCAGCTGCAGCTGTATCCTTTCGAGCAGCAGGTCGGTCTGCACTTGTGTGAGAAAATTGTCCAATGCCTGCTGTATCGCGCTTTTAAACGCTTTTTTTGACGCGGGATCAAAATACAATTGCACGGCCAGCGAATCGGAAGTGGCGGCTTTTACGGGCAATTGTGAGGGCAGGCCCATGCGTTTGGAAATATCGTTGACGATCTTGTTGGCGTTGCTCACGATCTCTGCCGTGGCGCCTTTGGGAATGGTGATGCTGATCTTGTATTCGCCTTCGGCGATGAGCTGTTGCGCTTTTTTTTCGGTAAGCGGCTGCTGTTCGAGGGAATCAATAACGTTGAACTGCCCGCTGGCTCCCAGCCCTTCGCGGATGTAGCGGCCGAGGCGGCCCTGGTCATTGTCTACGGTCAGGATGTCGAACTTTACTTCCTGGTAATCTTTGAAAGGCGCGTCCTGGATGAGGGCCATTACAGTGATGAGTACCAGCGGCATGGCAAACAGCAGCGCCAGCCCGGCCCTGTCGCGCCTCAGCAGTAACCATTCCTTTCGTATCGTAGCTATGAGCCTTAACATGTTTTGTTTTTAATCACGCACGGCATGACCGGTATAATGGAGGAACACATCTTCGAGATGACGGCAGTCCGGCAGCTGGCCGATAAGCGCGGCAGGACTCCCCTGCACCACCAGCTTTCCTTCGTCCATGATCGCCACGTCGTCGCAGATCTGCTGCGCTTCTTCGAGCAGGTGCGAGGTGTACAGCACGCTGTTGCCTCTGGCGTTGTAATCGCGCAGGAACTGCAGTATCATGCTGCGGCTTTGCACGTCCACGCCGGCGGTAGGCTCGTCCAGCACCAGCAGCTTCGGTTCATGCAAAATACCCGCGATGATGTTCGTACGCCGTTTCATGCCGCCGGAAAATTTACTGACCTCTTTGTGGGCGGCCTTTTCCAGCCCGAATGCTTCGAGGTGCGCCATCACTTTGTCTTTGAGGGCTTTGCCTTTAAAACCGTACAGGTTCCCGAAATATACGAGGTTCTCAAATGCGGTAAGCTGCGGGAACAAAGCGATCTGCTGCGGAACGATGCCCGTCACGCGTTTGATCTGCTCGCGGCGGCCCGGTTCCTGCGGCAGGTCGAATACCTGCACACTGCCTGCATCCGCTTTCACCAGCCCGCAGATGATGGAAATGGTCGTGGTTTTGCCCGCGCCGTTCGGCCCCAGCAGCCCCGCGATCTTTCCTTCCGCGAACGAGAACGACAATCCCTGCAGGCTGGGCGAAAGCGCGCCTGCGTAGGTTTTGTGCAGATCGTTCACGGCAATGCTGTTCATGCGTGATGTCAGATTTTTATGGTGGATAAACGGCGGAATACTTTTTCTTCTTCGTCTGCGATCTTCAGCAGCATGTCGCCAAGATCGGCGTACGAGGTATTGTCCGCGGCACGCGCCTTGCACACCCTGCCTGCATTGAACGCGAAGTTGCGCCAGAGGTCGCCCACGGCGGTCAGTTCCCTTCCTACGGCTTTCAGCTCATCGTTATTGAGCAGCGTGCCCGCTTCCTGCAAAAAGGCGGCGTACATGAAGCGGAAGCCCGCCCCGCCCGTGCCGATCTCTTCCTGCATACGGATGATGTTGCCGAGGTAAAGCCCCGCGCGGCGGTCGCCCACTTTGGCGGGATAGTCCTTCACTCTTTTAGCGAGAAAACGGATGCCCTTCACGCCGAACATCGGCATGGGGATCTTCAGCATATAATAACAGGCCTGTTTGATGCCCGCTTTGATCGGTTCCCTGAAATCCACTTCTTTCGGAACGCTTACCGGGTAGTACATTTTCCCTTTTGGCGCGGGAAACCCTTTGGCGAAGCGTGCCTGCACAAGACTGTCGTGGTCGATGGTGGTCACGGTGTCCATGATGGGATCGCTTACGAGGTATTCGCCGTTCTCCCTGCCGTACACCACGAGGTTGTGTGCGTTGAAATGAAAGCGGTACGAAGCGGGAAAATAGGGAAGATAATAGACGCTGCTCTGCATGCCCACGGGAATGCCTTTGGCGATCACTTCGTCGAGCGCTTGCATGGCCTTACCCGGGCTGCCGAACGTATGCGATTCCATTTTTACGCCCAGGCGCTTGCACACGCGGGAAAAGATGGCCCCCGGCCAGATGCGGTAAGTGGTGCCCGGCACGCCGTTCACTTTCACAAAAGGAAGATGCCCGAAAAAAATACCCGCCCCGATGCCGAAAGCCATGGGTTCGCTGATCTGCAAACCGTAGTGGCGGAACATGTTGGAGATGACGCCGCTTTCGCAGTGGGCGGTTTGTGTGTGACTGAATTGTGTCATTGTAATTGTTGATTGGGGCCGCTGGAATGGCAGCAGCTCCCCCTTTTGCAGCGTTTCCGGGCTGATGCCGAAAATGCCCGCGTACCGCGCGATCATGCTGCCGCCGAGCTTTTTGAACACGCCCGGCTTCATATGCCTTTTCACCTGCCATTGGAATTTGCCCGCTTTAACGGCCAGCAGCGGAAGATCGAGCAGCGTTCTTTCCATATAGTACGCAATGGGGCTCGCCCCGCCTGATTCAACCTTCACGCGCACTTCGGCCACTCTCCGCTCCACTTCTTCCCATGCCTGGCCCAGCGCCACGTTCTCGGGCTCCCAGCCTACGCTTGGCGCCGTCGTATAGTCGCCGGCGTTATCCACTGCATAGAACAGCTGTTTGAACGTACCATGATGCAGGTTGTTCCCATCCTGCGGAACTTCGTCTTTTTTCATGTTCGCGGTTTTAGAAGGGACTTATCATTGAAATGCAGCAGGAACCGGTATTGAGCGGACTCTGCTGCATAAAAAAAACGTGTGCGCATGCCGGTTACACCACCGTGATATGCGCGTAAGCGTAAGTAAAGCGGGCGCTTTCGGGTACCATCATCACGATGGTATCGCCTTTTTTCAGCCTGCCCTGGTTCAGCAGCTCTTCGAGCATGAAGTAGGGTGAAGCGGTGCCTACGTTGCCGACGCGGGTAAGGTTGGTGAACCATTTTTCCTGCGGGATGTGCACGCCCAGCCTGGCGATCTCCTCGTCTATCCTGAAACGGAAATATTCGGAAGAAAGGTGCGGCAGGAAGAAGGTGAGCTTGTCGATATCGATGTTGTACTTCTCCACCATGTCTTTCCACATCTGCGCGCCGGAAGGCACGATGTTCTTGCCGAGCAGGCGCGTGTCCTGCTTGAAGGAGAACACGCTGTTGGCGCCCCATTCGTCGGGCGTCATGTCCGTCCAGCCTTTGGTGCTGCCGTCGGGATTTTTCACCGCGCCGGCATACATGCAGGTGTCGAGATTATTGGCGTATGAAGCGATCTCCACCCAATCCACGCGAAGGCTCAGCCCTTCGGCGTTCGGCTTGTCCTCGAACAGCGCGGCGCTGGCGCCGTCGGACAGCATCCAGCGGAGAAAGTCTTTTTCGAATGCAATGATGGGGTTTTCCGCGAGCGACTTCAGGTTCTCTGTTTCGGGCTCGAATTTCCGGGAGAGCATCCAGGCGGAAAATTTTTCGGAGCCGGTGCTTACCGCGTTGCGGGTGTTGCCGCATTTCACGGACATAAATGCGTATTTGAATGCCTGCATACCCGCCGCGCATGCGCCGGTAGCGGCTATCAGCTCCACGGGCTGGCATTTCAGGATGCCGTGCACCATGGCGGCGTGGTTGGGCAATAACTGGTCGGGCGAGGTAGTGCCGCAGGCAAGCAGCTCCATTTTGCTGATCGGAAGTTTTTCGTCAAACAGCTGGTCAACGGCGATGGCCGTCATTTCTGCATTGGTGTGCGTGCTTTTTCCTTCTTTATCCAGCGCGTAGTAACGGGTCGTGATCTTGTTATTACCCAGGATCATGGTTCTGGCCCTGGATGGCTTACCGTCCACCATTCCGAGGATGCTTTCCATTTCGTCATTCCCTACCGGCTCGTTCGGCAAAAATTTGGAGAGCCTCGTAATATATACTTCTTTCATTAGTCAGTTATAGTTTATCTATTGGGTGCAACGTTTGCGGTTCTTTCAAATAGTTTAAACGGCCGTAAATATAGAATTTTGCAGGGATAAACAAATGACCGGGATCTGCAGGCAGCGTTAAATTAACGGCAGTGCGCCCGGCCCGTTCCTGCAAAGATCATGCAGCTCCCGCGCCTGCTTCGCGAAGCTGTATGCCTTTATAATAGGCCACATCGCGGTTCAGCTGTTTGCGGCTCAGCAGCAGCTTCAGCCATGAAGCCACCATCGTGAACGGCGACAGTACCGGGATGGCCAGCAGCAGTATCATGCGGTACATGCTCACGCGGCCCTGCCGTATGCTTTCTCCGGGACCGCCTTTTTTGCGGATATAATTCGCCCAGAAACGGAACGGCTTTACGCCTCTCATTTCCAGCACGATCAGCCCCGGGTTTATTTCAACGCTGTCAAGCGCCAGTAATTGCGTATGCAGCGTACCGAACTGTTTTTGCCGTACGGCTTCCAGGATCGGCCCGCCGAACTTCACTGATCCCGCGATCTCTTTTTCCTGCACACCGGCCGGGGGGAAGATGAAGAACGCTTCCTTTTTCCCTTTGGTGGCCCAGCGCAGGATCGTGATGAGCGATACCAGGTTGGGATTTTTGTCCACCAGCGCGATATGCCCCACGAGCTTCGCGCCGGCCTGATGCAGGTAACGTTTTACCTTTTCCTGCGCGTTGATCCACATATTGCGGCAGCCCAGCAGCGTTACCACCGGTTTGCCTTTCAGCAGCTTCTTTCCTTCTTCGCTCTGCAAAAATGCGGCCACGGGCTGCGAAGGGCTCAGGAACCAGGGCTGGTAAGCCAGCAGCACGAGATCGAACTCCGCGTTGGGGTCCACTTTCAGCGGCATGATATGACGGGGCCGCGCCAGCACCGTTTCGGGCATGGCGTCAAAAAATTCCTGCTTCGACCAGGGGAATGGAAAAGGCTGAACAGGCGCCAGCTCTTCGTACACTATCTCGGCTTTGCCCTGCAGGGGCGCAGTCACATGATCGATAATCCTTCTCAGTTGGCCCGTCTGGGTAAAATACACCACTAATATCTTCGGTAGTTGACTCATATACAGGTATCGGAATTCCAATAAAAGCTGTAAACATACAAAAAATCCCGTATCCGTTAATCCTTCTTCTTGACCGTGCCAGAGCCGATCTTGCTGGTGGAAACGGCCGGATCTCCTTTATAATAAACGTTGCCGCTGCCGATGATATTGGCTTTCAGCTCGCGGCTCGCATGCAGGTCCACATTACCGCTGCCGGCGATGTTCACGTCGGCCGTTTCTGCCAGCAGTGCGCTCGCATTGCAATTGCCGCTGCCCGCCAGGCTGATGGTCACGTCGCGGGTCTCGCCTTTCAGCTCGATGTCGCCGCTGCCCGCCAGGTCCAGCGATATTTCCGGCGCGTTGAACACGCCTTTAACGTCGCCGCTGCCGGAGAGGCCGATATGCACCGGCGACGGCGTATTAAAAATGCCGCTCAGCTCCAGGTCGCCCGAGCCCGAAAGCTCCACGCCCTCCAGCGTTTTGGCGGAGAGGTATACTTTTACGTCGCGGCGGGTGCGGATGTTGGTATTTCTCCTGTAGCGCACTTCAAGCTTATCCCCTTCTTCCACCAGCTCCACTTCCGGCAAAATATTGTCCTCGCCTTCCAGCGTAACGGTGCTGCTGCTCCCCTGGGTCACGTACACGTCCATAGAGCCGGACACTTCCAGCTGGGTGAACGGGCCTACCTCGCGGGTTTCTTTTACAACATGGCCGCTTCCGCTAACGCCTTCGCAGGCCTGCAGGAAAGGAAGCGCAAAAAGCAGGGGCAGTGCAATAGTTGATGGCATTTTCATGATCGGGTCGGATTTGGGTAAGATTTGGCCCGGAAAATACAAAGAATTATTCACACCTCACGCCGCCGCCATTTTGCGGGTTTATCTGCCGAAAGCAAAATCCAAAGTCCGAAATTCCTTTATCTTTGCACCACCATGACAGAAAAGATATTGATCCTCGATTTCGGCTCCCAGTATACCCAGCTGATCGCACGCTGCGTACGGGAGTTGAACGTATATTGTGAAATACAGCCATGTACCAGGCCCATCCAGTGGGAAGACAGCATTAAAGGTATCATCCTCTCCGGTTCTCCTTATTCCGTAAACGATCCGCAGGCCCCCGTGGTGGACATCAAAGCCATGGCCGACCGCGTGCCCGTGCTGGGCGTTTGTTACGGCGCGCAGCTGATGGCCAAAGTGTTCGGCGGCGAAGTGGCCAAAAGCGCCCACCGCGAATACGGCCGCGCTACGCTCGAGCATAACGACAAAGAAGAACCGCTCTTTTTCGATATTTCCGTTAAAAGCCAGGTATGGATGAGCCATGCGGACACAATCATCCGTCTGCCGGAGGCTTTCCTGCCCATCGCGCACACCGAGAACATACCGGTGGCGGCTTTTAAAAGCAATACCCTCGCCCAACACCCGCTGTTCGGCATCCAGTTCCACGCGGAAGTAACGCATTCGCTGGAAGGCAAGCAGATCCTCCGCAACTTCCTCGTACACGTATGCGGCATCCACCAGGAATGGACGCCCGCGGCCTTTGTACAGGAAACCGTGGCCCGCATCAAAGCCGAGGTAGGCGATAAAAAAGTGGTGATGGCCCTCAGCGGCGGCGTGGATTCCACCGTAGCGGCGGAGCTGATCCACAAAGCCATCGGCGGCAACCTCTATTGCGTGTTCGTTGACAACGGGCTGCTGCGCAAGAACGAGTTCGAGACCGTGCTGGATTCCTACAAGCATATGGGGCTCAACGTAAAGGGCGTGAATGCCAAAGACCTGTTCTACGGGCAACTCAGCGGCGTGAAAGACCCCGAAGAAAAACGTAAGATCATCGGCCGCCTCTTTATCGAGGTATTCCAGCAGGAATCCGCCGAGCTGAAAGATATCGCATTCCTTGGCCAGGGCACCATTTACCCTGACGTGATCGAATCCGTTTCCGTGAACGGCCCTTCCGCCACCATCAAAAGCCACCACAACGTGGGCGGCCTCCCGGAAAAGATGAAGATGGGACTGGTAGAGCCGCTGCGCTTCCTTTTTAAAGACGAAGTGCGCCGCGTGGGCAAAGAAATCGGCATCAG
>JBQCFV010000512.1:0-2211 GCA_051958695.1 Chitinophaga sp.
CGACGCCCTGCAGGCCGAAGATATTCCGTTTCATTTCCACGTACTTCGTGCTGGAAATGCCCGGGGCCACTATCTGCGTACGTACATAGCTGATCATGGAAAACTCGATCGTATCGCCGGGCAGCGCCTCGATGTAAAACCGGCCGCTTTCGCTGCTCACGGTACCTATGCCGGAACGTTTGTTCCAGATGCTGACGGAGGGCAGCCCCGTGCGCGTGTCCGCATCCGTCACCATACCCGTTATGCGCACCTGCGCGGCGGCATATGGTATGCCGGAGGCGAGAAAAAGGGACAGTGCAACAGCGTATCTGATCAGAATTTGCTTCATACGATTCTTTCAAAATTAGCGTTCCCGTATCAAATGAAACGTTAAAAATATTTATCACTTAAGCCGCGGCAATGGGCTTATTTCCCTAAATTCGGCGTATCACCACCAAATACTGCGCCATGGCCCGCAAAATACTCTTCTGCACCCAACGTTACCTGTACCTGAAAGAACGGATACTGGCCATTGCGCCGGATGGCTGGGAAAACGGGGAAATGGTCATCCGTGATTTCCCGGACGGCGAACATTATCATCGTATAACCAGCAACGTTAGCGGAAAAGAAGCGGTGCTTATCGGCGGAACGATAGACGACAGGGAAACGCTCGAGCTCTTCGACATTGCCAATGGCTGCATCCAGAACGGGGCGCTTTGCATCAGCATCGTGATCCCTTATTTCGGATATTCCACCATGGAAAGGGCCGTAAAATACGGTGAAATCGTGAAAGCAAAGAACCGCGCGATCCTTTTCTCCGCCCTGCCCGTTTCCTCCATGGGAGCGAAGGTGGTGATGATAGACCTGCATGTGGACGGCATCACGTATTATTTTGAAAGCAATGTTCGCCCGGTGCACCTCTACGGCAAAAACATCGTGCGCAACGCCGCCCTCGACATCGCGCAGGGCCGGCCTTTTGTAATGGCCAGCACGGACGCCGGCCGCGCCAAATGGGTGGAATCTCTCGCCAACGACCTGCATGTGTCCGCCGCGTTCGTTTTCAAAAAACGCCTTTCCGGCGAGGAAACGGACATCACCGCTATCAGCGCCAATGTGCAGGACAAACTGGTCATTATTTACGACGACATGATCCGCACCGGCGGCTCGCTGCTGCAGGCCGCAGAAGCATACCGCGAAGCAGGCGCCGCCGCCATTGCCGTGATCACCACGCACGGGATTTTCGCGGGCAACGGGTTTGAAAAGATCAGGGGCAGCGGGCTGGTGGAGAAACTCGTGTGCACGGACACGCATCCCAACGCGCTGCAAATAAACGATCCCCTGTTGGAAGTGCGGTCTGTAGCGCCTTTGATACTGCAATATTTTGAGGATACTCCGGCGGAGTGAGGTTTGATGACCTGCTTCGTTTTTACCATGCGTATCCCCGCAAAAACATCCGGCGCCTGTCCCCTTTCTTACCTTTGTATTATGCTTACCATCCGCACGATAGAATACGGCAGCTGCGATTACCACGATATGGTGGCGCTCCGCGATAAAATACTCCGGCGCCCGCTCGGGCTCACGTTTTCGGACGAATATCTCCAACGCGAGATCAACGACGTGCTCATCGGCGGGTTCAGCGGGACCACGCTCGCAGGCTGCTGCATCCTCAGCCCGGTGAACGGAGAGACCGTACAGCTGCGGCAGATGGCCGTGGACGAATCCCTGCAGAAAACGGGCGTGGGTAGCCGCATTCTGGCCTTTGCCGAAGAAGAGGCTCGGCGGAACGGGTTCTCCGAATTAATGATGCACGCCCGCAAGGAGGCAGCGCCGTTCTACCGGAAAAATGGTTATGAGGTACGCGGGGAAGAATTTACGGAAGTGAATATTCCGCATTATGAGATGTTCAAGCGGCTGTAAGATTACGGAAGCGAGTGTTCCGCATAATCAGATGTTCAGGCGACATTTACAGAAACGAACCTCTGGCATTATGAAATGTTCAGGCGGCTGTAATCCTTAAACGTAGACTGCATCAGCGCGCTGAAGCCGTTGCGCGCTTCCTCGCTTTCGAAAGCGCTGGTGGGAATGAGAAAAAACGTGCGCTTGTCGCGGTAAATAAAAAAGAAACTCCGTGTTTCCACGATCTGCGAGAATATTTTCCAGGGCATGCTCCGCTCCCCCTGCCCTGTTGAAATGGCCATCCCTTCCTCGTTGTAGCGCAGGCGGATATTGTCT
>JBQCFV010000513.1:0-2261 GCA_051958695.1 Chitinophaga sp.
GGCGGACGATCCCAAACGCAATAACTGGGACGTGAGCGGGCAACAGGTACTGGAATGTTCGGACGTGCCCGGCGATTATGAAGCCAGTCAATTTACACTCACCAATCTTTCCGACGGTACCATCGTCAAACAATTCAAACATTATGCTTCCGGCGGCGATATCGCTACGGGCACCCTTTCTCCCAACGGGCAGCTGATCGCCATCAACCCCACTTTCAACGACGGGATCGTCATTACCGACCTGGACGGGAATGAAGTAAAACACATCCTGACGGTAAACAATGAAAAAGTAACCGAAGACGCCGTCTGGGCGCCTGATAACACCCTGCTGATCGTACACGGGAAATTTTTGCTGAAAAGCAATGCCGCTTTTTCGGATTTCACGCTTGTAAAAGAATTTGATTTCCAGGAATGGGGCTCGCCCGTCGTCAGCAACGACGGGAAAAAGATCGCGCTTGTTGCGTCAAAACATATCTGGCTGATGAATGCGGACGGCACTGATCTGAAACAGGTGACCGGCAGCAGCGGCGCGGAAACCTCCCCTCAGTTTTCACCCGATGGGAAATACCTGCTGACCGGCACTGATTTTCATACTACGGGGCCTTTCGGGCATATCTTTTACCTGAAAACAATTCCCGCGGACGGAAAACTGTACCAGGTAGATGACGGTGCGGAAAGCGCAGGCGTTATCCCGCTCGTGCTGCCGGGGAGCAAAACGGTCATAGCCGCGAACGGAAGGGTAAGGTGGCGCTGACGGAAATAACGTATCCCGAAAATTGGATACATTTGAAACAGGCAAACCAACATCCGAAGTATGATCAGCGTTTTTAAAACAATCAACCCGGTACGCATTCCCACGATCATTGAATCGCAATTGGAGACCGCCGGTCGCCGGCGGACAAACGATATGGGAGAAGGCAACGCAAAGAACAGACACGTGGAACCGGTAAAAATAAATCCGTAGTGAACATGAGGCGTTTTGCCGCATTCACCCTGCTGCTGATGTGCACGTTACATCGCCCCGCAGCCGCGCAGGACATTGTGCAGCAGTATGCGGACAGCCTGTTCAACAGCGCCATGCAGGCGCCCACGAATGAGCTGAAGATCGAAGGTTTGCTCAAGGTCAGCATTTTCTGGAGCGACCGTGATACGGCCCGCGCCTATCAATACCTGCACGAAGCCCGCAAGCTCATGGGAAAGCCGCCTACGGATTTCCAGATGGGGCTGTACCATCTTTACCGGGCCAATATCCTGATGGAATATGATACGCGCAAGGCAAAGGCGGAGTATATCGCCGCGGACAAGTTCCTGGCAAAAGAGCAAACGCAGAAGAGCTACCGCTACCGCTCGAAGCTCTGGAACAATTACGGCATCATGCTGCAGGAGGAAGACAAAGGCGCCGAATTTATGCAGCTCATCACCGGCAAAGCATTGCCTTATGCCCGGCTGGCGGGCGACAGCGCAGCAGTTGGTTACCAGCTGCAGAACATGGGCCTTCAGCTCGACAATATCCACGATTATGCCAAAGCGGCGCCCTATTTTAAAGCCGCGCTGCACGCCTTGCGCCACCTGCCCGATATGGAAGAAAGCAAGCTGGAAGTGTTCAGCAACGCCGCGAGGAACGCGATCTTTTTGAGGGATTTCGCGCAGGCGGAAATTTACCTGGACAGTGCAAGACCGCTGGCAGCGCGCATCCCCCACTCCACTTTTGCGCCCGCGTTCTACCGCACCGAGCTGGCGTACTACCGGCATAACAGGAACAAAGAAAAAGCCCTGCAAAGCTACCGTAAAGGGATTGCGGCCGCCGAACGGCTCGGCGACGAATACATGCTGATGGACCTCAACTTTGAAGCCCATGCGCTTTACCGGGACCTTGGCGAATACCAGGCGGCAAAAAAATATCTCGTCCTATCGAATGCCCACCGCCCCTTCCCCAATATCCAGAACACCGCCCTGTATCACCAGCAGATGGCTAACCTAGAATACCAGCTGGGGAATTACAGATCGGCCTATCATCAAATGGACACGCTGCGGATGGACCTGGATTCCATTTATGAAAAAGGAATGGCCACCCGGATACTGAACCTGGAAAAACAGTATAAACCGGCGGAGCAGGAAAACCGGATACTCCGGCTGGAAGCGGCCAACCGGCAACAGGAGCTGGCGATCGAAAGAAGCCGCTGGTGGGCCTTCGCTCTGGGAACCGGGTTGCTGCTCACGCTTAGCATCATTATTTTTTCCTGGAAGATCGTGAAGAACAA
>JBQCFV010000514.1:0-4965 GCA_051958695.1 Chitinophaga sp.
CTACCGCGGCCATCAAGGTACACAATCCGGTTGCGCAGAGCATCACGCTGAACGGCAGCGAACCGCTGACAAAAACGTATGGCGATGCGGACTTTGATCCCGGCGCTACAGCCAGCTCCGGGCTGGCGGTGACCTATGCAAGCAGCGATCCTGCCGTAGCAACGATCGTTGGCGGCCAGGTGCATATCGTTGGCGCAGGCACCACGACGATTACCGTTTCACAAGCCGGCGACGGAGATTATCTCGAAGCTGCGCAGGTACAGCAGGAATTGGAGGTAAGCCCGAAAAATATTGCAGTTGCGGCTGATGCCAGCAGCAAAGTATACGGCGAGGCAGATCCTGCGCTGACCTATACTTATTCCCCTGCATTGGTTACCGGCGATGTATTCACCGGTTCATTGAGCAGAACTGCCGGAGAGAACGTCGGCGATCATGCGATCAACCAGGGAACGCTGGCGTTGAACGATAATTACACGCTTTCTTATACCAGTGAAAATCTGACCGTCACGCCCAAAGCCGTAACGGTAACTGCGGAAGTCAAAACCAAAGTATACGGCGAGGCCGACCCGGCATTGACCTATACGGTTTCCCCGGCATTGATCACCGGCGACGCATTCACCGGCTCATTGAGCAGAACATCTGGCGAGAACGTCGGCGATCACGCGATCAACCAGGGAACATTGGCTCTGAATAGCAATTATGCCCTTTCTTATACAGGTGGAAACCTGACCATTACGCCCAAAACCGTAACGGTAGCCGCGGAATCCAAAAACAAAGTATACGGCGAGGCCGACCCGGCATTGACCTATACGGTTTCGCCGGCATTGATCACCGGCGACGTATTCACCGGTTCATTGAGCAGAACATCTGGCGAGAACGTCGGCGATCACGCGATCAACCAGGGGACACTGGCGTTGAGCACTAATTACGCGCTTTCGTACACCGGGGAAAACCTGACCATTACGCCCCAAACCGTAACGGTAACCGCGGAATCCAAAAACAAAGTCTACGGTGAGGCTGACCCGGCATTGACCTATACCGTTTCGCCCGTATTGGTAACCGGCGACGCATTCACCGGCGGGTTGAGCAGAACATCTGGCGAGGATATCGGCGATCATGCGATCAATCAGGGAACACTGGCTCTGAATAGCAATTATGCTCTTTCTTATACCGGTGGAAATCTAACCATCACGCCCAAAGCCGTAACGGTAACCGCGGAATCCAAAACGAAAATATACGGGGAGGCCGATCCGGCATTGACCTATACTGTTTCACCCGCATTGGTAACCGGCGATGCATTCACTGGCGCGTTGAGCAGAACATCTGGCGAGGATATCGGCGATCATGCGATCAATCAGGGAACACTGGCTCTGAATAGCAATTATGCCCTTTCTTATACAGGTGGAAATCTGACCATCACGCCCAAAGCCGTAACGGTAACCGCGGAATCCAAAAACAAAGTATACGGTGAGGCCGACCCGGCATTGACCTATACCGTTTCACCCGCATTGGTAACCGGCGATGCCTTCACCGGCGCATTGAGCAGGGAAGCAGGAGAAAATGCTGACAGCTACACCATCGTACAAAATACACTGGCACTGAATAACAACTACCAGCTTAATTATGTTGAAGCTGAACTGGTGATCGGTAAAGCCGTACTCACGGCAACGGCAGGCAGCAAAACCGTCTGCTCCAACGATGCGGTTACTTCCGTTCCGCTCAGCTATGCAGGATTCAAAAATGGCGAGAACGTTTCTTCGCTGCGCCGCGAGCCGGTAGTAAATATGCCGTCGTACAATACCGCAGGAAACTATCCGCTCATGCCGTCTGGCGGTACTGCCACAAACTACAGCTTCAGCTACGTAAGCGGCCAGCTGACCGTGCTGCCGGCGCCTTCAGGAAATATCACGCAGGTGCAGGCAACGGCGGGAGTGGTAAGCGGATACCAGCTTGCAGCCCCGGCCGGCGTCAGCTTTGCATGGAGTACCGGCGAAACCGCCAATACGATCACCGCAAGATCATCCGGCGACTATTGGGTAACCGTTACCAACCAGGAGGGCTGCAGCAACCGGTTTACGCTGCAGGTGAAATTACAGACCATCAGCATTCCCAATACATTTTCACCGAACGGAGACGGGATCAATGATTATTGGACCATTCCCGAATTGAGGAACTATCCGAACACGTATGTAACCATCGTGAACCGCGACGGCCAGATGGTATTCGAATCAAGGAATTTCACCCGCTGGGACGGACGCACTGGTGGACGGGACTTACCTGCCGGCGTTTATTTCTACCGCGTCAGAACGCCCGGCAGTACGCCCGTAACTGGATGGTTGAACCTGGTAAGATGATCCCTGTAATGTTGATTTTTTTAAAAACTAATTGTATGAAGCCATTTTTTATAATTCTTTTATTTGCATTGACCCTTTGTTATAGGGTCAATGCACAAACGCGCCCGCAGCAGGCGATCTATAATTTTAATCCTTCCTTCCTCAATCCCGCTGCCACCGGTATAGAAGATTACGGTCAGCTGCGCGCCGGCTTTCACCGGCAATGGGTGGGCATCGACGGGGCGCCTACCACCGCCTGGCTGAATGGCGAAATGCGGTTGCATACCCAAATAGATAAAGAGGATTCCTTAATGGTCAGCAAAGGCCAGGGCATCGGTTTTAATCTTTATTATGATGAGATCGGCCCTTATGCCACGGCCAACCTGAACATCGGCTATGCTTATCATTTGCCTTTGTCTGAGGGCCTGGTATTCTCCGCGGGGTTTGCAGGCGGCCTGCACCGTACGCACTATGATCTGTCAAAAAGCATTTATCCCGACCAGGTTGTTGATCCGGCGGTAGCGGCGCAGGCGTCGGTGTCAAAAAAATATTCGCCTGATCTCAATGCGGGTATACAATTGAACGGGCGGAACTTTTTCACGGGCGTGTCGCTTATGCAGATCGTGCCTTCCCGGTTCATTGATGCGAAGGAAAGCGATTCAAGATATATCAAACAGCTGCTCGGGTCTTTCGGGTATGTATTCCGGTTCGACGATCAGGCTACCAGCCTTTGGTTGTCCGGTGTTCTTAAATCCGATTTTGCAAATCCCCTCCGTTATGATATCAATGCAAAGCTGCGGTACAGGAACCTTTTCTGGATCGGCACCACTTACAGGAAAAACGATGCCTGGGGTGGGGGCTTTGGGTTGAATATTTCGAAAAGCTTGTCGGTTAGTTATTTATATGAATGGGGCATCGACCGGCATATCTCCAACTATGCCAATGGCAGTCATGCTGCCTGCCTGGGGTATAAGTTTTTGAAAAACAATCAGTCCGGCGTGCCGAAGATGGGCTGGTAACACAACGGCATACATCGGGTTTATTGGACCGTTCCGGAAAGGGCGGTCCTTTTTTTATTACCTGCCTGTTTTGCAAATAATTATCGCTGCTGCCGGATTGGGGCGAGGGATGCCGTTACAGTTTTTTGTGAAAATATATTAATATTAAGCCTTGGAAGAAGTGAGAAATGTAATGCAGATGGTCCCTTATCCCAATGTTTTTTATGAAAACGATTTTACCCCTATTACTTTTATTGGTTTCTTTTGCTGCGCAGGCGCAGGTCCCGCAGAAGATAAATTACCAGGCGGTGATCCGCCAAAACACCGGTGCGGTGGTAACAATCGCAGATACAGGCCGCCCGTCTTGAAAAAGCGGGCATACTTCGGAACGTTACCATCTTCGGTCTTGTTCTGACGCTCGTGATCATCGGGTTGCTGTATAACAGTTACCGGCTGAAGCAGAAAAATAACCGGCAGCTTACCCTTCAGAAGAATGAGATCGATCTTAAAAATCAAAGCCTGCGGAAGCTGGTAGTGGAGAAAGAATGGCTGCTGAAAGAGCTGCATCACCGCGTGAAGAACAACCTGCAGATCGTGATGAGCCTGCTCAACATCCAGGGTTATTACCTCGAAGACCCTTCGGCGTTGAGCGCCATCCGCGATACGCAGCACCGCATTCACTCCATTTCGCTTATCCATAAAAAATTATACCTGAGCGAAAATGTCGGCTCCATCAGCATGCCCGGATATATTTCCGACCTGGTGAACGACCTGAAACAGAGCTTTGCCACCGGCCAGGAGGTACAGTTCCGCGTGCAGGTGGACGAAGTGTCGCTGGACGCTTCGCAGGCCGTGCCGTTGGGACTGATCCTGAATGAAGCCGTAACGAATTGTATAAAATATGCTTTCCCGCAGCACCGCGCGGGCGTGATCACGGTCAGCCTGGAGCAGCATGGCGCCGATGAACTCGTGGCGACGATCGCAGATAATGGCGTCGGGCTGCCGGAGGATTTTGACAACGAGCAGCACGGTTCGCTGGGCATGAGCATGATCAGGGGGCTGAGCGGCGATCTTGACGGACGGTGCATCATTGATCGTGCGAATGGTACTTCCGTCAGCGTGGTGTTTCCTTATCACCCGGTGGGGATGCGGGTGGGGGAGACGGGGGTGCTGGCATAATTCCTTCAACGCCTCACCTCAAACGCCCCAATAGCCCTTGCGGGCCGGAACCATTCGCCCGCATGGTCCTTCTCCGGCCGTTGCGAGGGGAAACCCGCACCAGCGGCAGGACTGCCGGCTTTGATCGTAAAATCTTCCTTCCCGGCATCATTGAACAACGGATCTTTCCCCCTCAACCCGTCACGATCGGGCACGGGTAATTGCGGCCCTTGCCAGGCGGTGTGGCCGGTATGGAACCAGAGGTTATTGGAGAAGGTAAAAGTTTCCGGCGCCGTACCGGGGCCGATGCTGCAGGCAGTGCGCAGCTCTTCGCTCACGCACACGATATTATTGCGGAAGATATTGTTGCCGCATTTTACAAAACGCGCAGTATCCTTGTTTTCCTGAAGGATGCGGATCACCCACCTGCGCGGTTTCCAGATGGTGTTGTTCACCACCTCCGAACCGGTACAGCC
>JBQCFV010000515.1:0-5463 GCA_051958695.1 Chitinophaga sp.
CGTTCACCTTTACCAGCATCACCTATGCGGGTACGGCGGATGGCCAGACCATCCTTGACCGGCAGGTAGATCTTTCGGTCAACGGCATCAGCCTGGACAAGGTGCTGAAAAAACTGGAAAAGTCGGCGGACATCCGGTTTATTTACAGCACCAGCACCATCGACGCCAGCCAGAAAGTATCGGTAAACGCGCAGGGCGAAATGCTCAAAGCAGTGCTTGACAGGCTGCTGCTTCCAAAAAATATCCGCTACCGGGTAGTGAACGACTGCATCGCTTTAAGCTACGACGAGCTGAACAGCGCCGCGCGCGCGCCTGCGCCGGAGCCGCCCGTTCAGATTGCCGTGGTGGCACCGCGGCAGGTGATCACCGGCACTGTTTCCGATCCCGGCGGCAACACGCTCGTGGGCGTTACCGTGCAGGCGAAAGCAGGCAGAAAAGGCACCGTAACGGACGCCTCCGGCCGGTATTCGCTGGACGTTCCTGATCCTAACGACACACTCATATTCACTTATATCGGCTACCACCGGCTGGAAGTGCCGCTGGACGGCAAAACCTCGCTGGACGTAACCATCACGCCCAATGCCCAATCGCTCAACGACGTGGTGGTAGTGGGTTACGGCACCCAGAAAAGAAAAGACCTCACCGGCTCCATCAGCACCGTGAGTTCCAAGACCATCGAGCGCGGCAACCCCGTAAGCCCCCTGCAGGCGCTGCAGGGCCAGGCCGCGGGCATCAACATCGCCAAAACGAGCAGTCTGCCCGGCGCAGACTTCCAGATAGACATCCGCGGCCTCGGTTCCATCAACTACGACAATGCGCCGCTGGTGGTGATAGACGGCAACATGGGCGGCGACCTGAATACGCTCAACCCGAGCGACATCGCGTCCATCCACGTATTGAAGGACGCGTCCGCCACCGCCATTTACGGTTCGCGCGGCGCCAACGGCGTAATTATCGTTACCACCAAACAGGGCGTGGCCGGCACCGTACGCATTACTTACGACGCGTATGTAGGCATGCGCAAAACCGCGCACCTGCCGGACATGCAGAACGCCGCCGAATGGGTAGCGGCCAATCCCAAGGCCTCGCTCACCAGCACGGAAAAAGCGCTGGTAGACGCCGGCAAATCCACCGACTGGATAGACATGATCACCCGCTCTGCGGCCATGCAGACCAACCATGTGCTGGCGGCATCCGGCGGCACGCAGAAAATGAACTATTATTTCTCCGCGGGTTATCTCAACCAGGACGGTCTTACCAAAGGCATCAACTACAAACGTTATACGCTCAACGGTAACATCACCACGCAGCTGAACAAAGTGCTGAAAGCAGGCTTCAACACGAACTACGCTTACAGCGTCCAGAACACCGGCTCCATGGAAACCATCCGCTCCGCTTACCGCGCGCGGCCTACCGGTGTGCCTTATTACGACGAAGTGCTGGACCCTTCCGAAAGCAGCGATGTCGAATTTAACGGGTACGCGCTCTGGATGGGCATCAACGACCACCAGGTGCTCAGCCCGCTCGTGGAATCGTACGAAGGCAACCAGTTACTCGAAACAAAACTGTCGCGCTTCAGCGCAAGGGGCTTCGTGGAGCTCACGCCGCTGAAGGGCCTGTCCATCCGTTCTTCCCTCTCTACCTTCGTGTACGGCAACGGCATCGGCGATTACCGCGGCACCTTTACAAAATCCAACAAGGGCAGCGCGAAACCGACCGCTTCACACGAAACGCTTTCGCAAACATCCTATACGCTGGACAACCTGCTTACCTACAAGCTGCGCCTGGCGAACAAGCACAACTTCAACCTTACAGTACTGCAGAGCGCTTACAAAAGAACGGACGAGCAATACAAGATCTCCGTAAAAGACCTGCCTTACGAATCAAAATGGCATAACCTCGGCTCCGCGGGCACTATCGTGGGCGTTGAAAGCGATCTGAAAGAAAGGGCCCTCCTCTCCTACATGGGCCGGCTCAACTACGGGTTCAACGACAAATACCTGCTTACCCTCACCGGCCGCTGGGACGGCGCTTCGCAGCTTGCGGACGGGCATAAATGGGGCTTCTTCCCCTCCGCCGCCTTCGCATGGAGGCTGGTGGACGAACCGTTTATCCGCGACCTCGGCGTGTTCACCGATCTCAAGCTCCGCTTCAGCTACGGCCTCGTGGGCAACAACGTAGTACCGCCTTACGGCACAAAAGCCACGCTGCTGAATACGGCCTACGACTTCGGCGGCTCCACCGCATTCGGCTTTGCGCCCGCGTCCATCGCCAACCGCGAGCTGGGCTGGGAAAAGAGCCGTGAAGCAGATCTTGGTCTGAACATCGGTTTCCTCAACGGAAGAATTTCCGCGGACATCGACGTGTACAAAAGAAATACGCTCGACCTGATCGTGCAGCAGCAGCTGCCTACTTCCACCGGCTTCGGCAACGTGATCACCAACATCGGCAAGGTGCAGAACAAAGGCCTGGAAGTAACGCTGAACACCGTGAACATTCAAAGGGACGATTTCCAGTGGAGGACCACCATCAATTTCTCCACCAACAAACACGAGATACTCGAGCTGTACGGCGGCAATACCACTGCGGACGTGGGCAATGGCCTGTTCGTAGGCCAGCCGCTCCGCGCCAACTACGACTACCAGTTCGCGGGCATCTGGCAACTGGCCGACTCTTCGCATGCGCTGGAATACAAGCAGAAAGCGGGCAACGTGCGCGTGAAGGACCAGAACGGCGACGGCAAGATCACCGCGGACGACGACCGCATCATACTCGGATCGGAGCAGCCCAAATGGATGGCGGGCATCCTCAACACGTTCAGCTACCGCAACTGGGACCTTTCCTTTATGATATATACCCGCCAGGGCGCGCAATACGCGAACGCGATGCTGCTGGGCACCATGGGCGAGATCGGCAAGGGACGTTACAACGCGCTCAACCTGAACTACTGGACGCCGGAAAATCCCACCAACGATTATTACGGTCTTAACAATCCCGGCCCGAACCGTGGCGCTATTTCCTACCAGGACGCATCGTACTGGCGCGTAACCGACATCACGCTCGGCTACGCCGTGCCGAAAGCCACGCTGAGCCGCCTGAAAATGGGCAGCCTCAGGTTATACGCGCAGGTGATGAACCCCTTCGTGTTCACCGACTTCGTGAGCTTCGACCCGGAGTACAATTCCAGTACCTATAAAGACGATCTGCCGTCCGTCAATTTCACATTTGGTGTGAATGCTTCGTTCTGACCTGTTTTATCAAAACCGAAAAATTATGAAACTGAATAATAAAATATTGATGATAGTCGCCGGTCTTTCGCTGGGAAGTACGGGCTGCAAGGATTATCTCGACGAAATATCCGTTTCCACCACCACGTCCGACACGTATTACAACACCGCTGCCGGTTACAACGACCTGGTGCGCTCGTGTTATCCTTTGTGGAGGACCATCACGCAGGAACGCGACCTGATATTACAGGGCACCGATATTTTCACCAGCGCCCAATGGAACGACGGCTCAAGCATACAAAACGCCGAAAACGCGTACGATGCGACGCTCAACGCCAACATGCTGTCTTTGCAGTCATTGTGGACGCTGCTCTACCAGGAGATCGGCCGTTGCAATACGGCGGTCACCCGCGCGGCGGACGTTACAGGCATAAATGAAGACGAGCTGCAGGTGCGGCTCGCCGAAGCAAAATTCCTGCGCGCATACGCCTATTTTCACCTGGTGCAGCAATGGGGCGACGTGCCGATGCCGCTGACGGAAACGGTTACCGCTTCCAAAAAAGCGGAAAGAGTAGCCTCCGCCACCGTTTATACGCAGATCATTACCGATCTTGAAGAAGCGGAAGACGCACTGCCTCCCATCGCTTCCGATTACGGCCGCGCCACCAAAGGCGCCGCGCAGTTCCTGCTGGCCCGCGTTTACCTCACCCGGGGCTGGAATTTCAACCAGTCGCTCGGCGGCAGCAACGCCGATTTCAAAAGCGCGCTGGACTATGCGGACAAAGTGATCGCCGCGTACCCGCTGGCGGACAAATACAGCGACCTCTTCCCCCAGCATTCCAAAAATCCTCTGCTGCAGGGCAATCCCGCGCAGAACGACCAAAACCCGGAGATCGTTTTCGCCGTGCAATACAGCGAAAATATCCTCACCAACGAAAACCCCGGTCTCAATACGGTCGGCAACAACGCGCATTCCATTTTCGGCGGACAGGTAGAAACGGTGCCCGGCAACATCGGCCGCACCAGCGATTACAACAGGCACCAGGAAAAACAGGTGGTAACGCCCGCCGCTTACCGGATGTTCGATCCGCGGCTGGATTCGCGTTATGCCTGGAACTTCGTGCAGGTCCAGTATGCGCTGAAAGACCAGAACGGTTTTCATCCGTCCAAAACGGACAACTCCATCGTCATCGATTTCAAAAAAGGCGACACCATTATTCTCTTCCGCCCCTGGAACGATCCCGCGCTGCCGTCTGAAAAAGGCGTGGACGTTGGCGGCGTAAAACATTATGCCGTGTACAACGTGCCCGACTACGGCGAGCCCGGCGTGCCTACCGGTTTCAACGACCGTTTTATCCACCCGATGATGTGGAAGTTCTGGCAGCCGAATATCGAATACGGCGACGCTTTCGGCACGACGGACCAGATCCTGTTCCGTTCAGCTGAAGCTTATCTCATCGCTGCGGAAGCCATCGTAAAAGGCGCTACCGGCGGTACGCTGGGTGGAGCGGAAGTGTATTACAACAAAGTGCTGGACCGCGCGCTGGGCGCCAACGCCGGCGCAGAGCCGTACATGGCGAAAAAACCCGGCGAAGTTACCTCGCTCGATTCCGTACATTACCGCGCTACCGCGGCTACCATCAATATCGACATGATCCTCGACGAACGCGCACGCGAGCTGATGGGAGAAAACATGCGCTGGTACGATCTCAAACGCACGGGCAAGCTCATCGAGCGCGCAAAAGCGATGAACCCCTGGACGATGCTGCGCGGCGAGCTGGACGAACATCACCTGCTGCGCCCCATTCCGCAGGGCGAGATCGATCTTTCGTCACCTTCCATCGGGCAGAATAAAGACTACCGCTGATGAAAGGCAGTATGGGAAGGAGGTCTTTTATCCGGGCCTCGGCGGGACTATTGGGCGGCGCGGTGTTACCCGGCATATTGTTTGCTGGCGCGCCGCTGCCCGAAAAAAAGTTTTACCGGTTCAGGTCTTACCGGCCGGGCAAAACGCTGGCGCCCGTAACCTGTATTACGCCGGACGACGGATCTTATCTCCATACCTTTTATAACAAATGCCCCTGGAGCGCGGGCGGCCGGTACTTTGCAGTGACCCGGCTGCCCGCCCAAAAGGCGAAGGCTATGTGGGGCGATACGGCGGACGTATGCGTGATCGACCTGGAGGAGCAGAGCATCCGCACCGTGTACCGCACAAAGGCATGGGGTTTCCAGCTGG
>JBQCFV010000516.1:0-2070 GCA_051958695.1 Chitinophaga sp.
CAAAGCGTCGTGCAGCTTGCGGCCGATGCCGCGGCCTTCCGCATCCGGGTGAACGAACAGCGCCCATACTTCATGCGCACGGGTGTTCACGATAGCAAACCCTTTCACCTCTCCGCCTTCCTCAAACAGCCAGCCCTTGCCGTCGGTAGTGAGGTAACGGGTATAATCTTCCGGTGTCGCAAGCGAGGGATTGCGGAGGATGTTTTCGCGCGCGGCCATGCGTACGGCGTGGAGGGCGGGAATATCGTCTATGGTGGCTTCACGCAGGGGCATCGTAAGGACTTTTTACAAAATTAAGGCTTCGGGCCGGTATGCGGTATTAATTGTGCGCTACGAACAGCGGGCATTTCAGGTGCTGCTGGATCACATCGGCCATGCTGCTGCGGAACCAGCGGCTCACGGCGTTACGCTGGTAAGCGCCCAGCACGATCAGCGTAGCTTCGTTTTCTTTTTCCAGCCGGTGCAGGATGGCGGCTTCCGCCTCGCCGCTAAGCACCGTATACACTGCGTCCGGATTATGCTGTTTCATAAATTCTTTCATGAGTTTGTTCTCCGGCAGGTGAAGGCTCTCGTCGCCTTTTACGGTGATCACTTCGGCGGGCAGGCGGTTGGTTTCCGGCAGCGTGCCGGTGAACATTTTGATAGCGAATACGGAAGAGGGCGCGCCGTCGTACAGCATCACGACTTTTTCCAGCGGCCGGTATTCCGGCGGCACTACCAGCACGGGGCATTGCGCGCCGCCCAGCAGGTCGCGCACGAAGCGGGTGGGAGGGGTTTCGGTGAAACGGGTGAAGGTTTCGTCGGCGGAGATCACCAGCAGATCGGCATAAATGCTTTCGCGGAGAAGGTCCGGCAAGGCAAAGGATTTGTCGCGGTGCACCGCGTGATTGATACCGGCTTCGCGGCAGTGGAACTCAAACTGGTTTACCGACATGTCACGCTGATGCCGGTCTTTTTCGGACAGCTCTTTGAGGTTGTTGTGCTGGATGGCCTCTTCCATGCTGAAGCTGTTGCGCGTAAAATCGTCAAGAAAAACGCCGACGAGATGCGCGCCTTCTTTCCGGGCCAGGTCGATGGCGGTGTAGATGCCGGAAAGGGACAGCTTCAGCCCGTCCAGCGCAACGATGATCTTTTTCATATAGTGAAGTTCGGTGATTGGCAGGAACAGGGACATGAGGACGGTCAGGCAGGGCGTTGATCAACATCAACGTTTGTGTTCTCATGATGAAACAGCTGGAAGCGGGGTTCTGTTCATTTTCTGTTCATTTTGTTTTTTTTCGCGGGTGCGTTTGATAAACTTATAAATTGGGAGCTGATCTTTGAAAACGGGAATGGACATGATAAAGGTTAACCTGCTTGAAACGTTTGAATTGGAGTTTTTATCTGAGGATTTTATGTGGATGACATTTTACGCCCCATTGAAAGATGGTGGACGGGTCCTTTTGAAAGTGATCGTTGAATCGTTGGACGATCCGCTTTTACCGAACACCTATAATCTCGCTTTCGGGCCGTTTGACAGCTCTGGCAGCGTTGATGATACGGCGAGGGTATTCCATAACGATCCGGATAAGGTATTTTCCACCATTTTGCTATTCTGCCTGGCATTTCTTCAAACAAACACCGATCTGCAGATCGGCCTGGATGGCTCAGATGATTCTAGGGCTTATTTGTATCATCGCATGTTTCATACCAACAGGGAATACCTGAATGATTATTTTGAGGCTATTGGTGTGGACTGGTATTTGAAAGTGTTGCGCAACGGCGATTTTGAAACCGATTCAAACGGGCAGATATTTCTCCGGCCCAAGCCTGAAAGCTTTAATTACAGCCGGTCGCCCAAAGACCTCTACCGTTATTATATGTTTCGTTTAAATAACCGGGAACAAATAAAAGACCTAAATTTAACATATGGACCCACGCGTACTACAGAAACTCGATGAGATCAAAAAAATGGCCGCCAGGGGGCGCCCGTCAGGATTGAGAACAAAACCGACTTCTCCTCATCACCGCGTTATTGATAACAATTTGTCAAGAGTTATCCGTAACAAGGAGGAATCCGATGCTTTTTTT
>JBQCFV010000517.1:0-3784 GCA_051958695.1 Chitinophaga sp.
CGCTTCGTTCAGCTCGTTCGTAGACTTCGGGTCCAGGAAATCCTTGGCTTCCCTGCAGCTGAGCAGGCCGGTCAGCAGGATGGCGGGCAGGATGTATAATATATTCGTGTACTTGTACATAGTTCGTTGATGGTTAAGGTAGATGACTGGTATCAGAGGCTGATGTTGAGACCTGCGTTGAATATCCTCGTAACGGGATACACGTAGGTACCGATGTTGGCAGCCACTTCAGGATCATACTGGTATTTGTCGAAGAACTTCGACCAGGTGAACAGGTTGTACCCGTTGGCGAACAGCCTGAGCGAGGAGAGCTTCAGCCGCCGCGCGAACTGCTGCGGGAAGGTGTAGCCCATTTCCACGGAACGCAGGCGGATGTAATCTGCGCTCTGCGTCCAGAAGGTGGACAGGTTGCCGTTCGGGTTCATGTACGTACCTACAAAGTTGGAGGTGAGTGCCGGAAATTCTGCGGTGGCGGCGGTCTCCGGCGTCCAGCGTTTCATGTGCAGCGGCTGCAGCGCGGCTTTGAAAGGCACGGCCATGTCGAAGCTGGTATGCGAATCCGCGCCGAGGTTGGACTGGAATAATGCGGATATGTTGAACCCTTTGTAGCTGACACCGAGCGTAATGCCCACTACCGTGCTCGGCAGGTTGGGGCGGCCGGTGTAGGCCATATCGTCTACGTTGATAATGCCATCGCCGTTCAGATCTTTATACCGCAGGAACCCTTCGCGCACGGTGCCCGCGGGTTTGGGCACGTCGGGCTTGGTGAGGTCTTCCGCCGTATAGAAGGTGCCTTCCCAGATGTACTGGCTGTTGGTGCCGATCGGCATGCCGGTACGGTCCTGCCAGGGATAGAGCGCCGGCGGATCGTCGCGGAACAGTATTTTGTTCTTCGCATAGGTCATCATGCCGCCGATGTTGTAGCCTACCTTTCCGATGGTGCCTTTGTGCTGGATGTTCAGCTCATAACCCGCGTTCTCCACTTCACCAAGGTTCACATAAGGCAGCGTGGCCGTTTGCACGCCAAATGAGCGGGGAATGGTCTGCCGCCGGGTAAGGATATCGTAACGGTAATTATGGAAATAATCCGCAGTCACGCTGATCTTGTTGTTGAAAAGCGCCAGGTCTATCCCGAAATTCCATTTCCTTTCCGTTTCCCAGCTTACATCGTCATTGCCCTGGTCGCTTTCGATGATGGCGGAAACGGCGTTGGGCGTTTCACCGAAAGCGTACCCGCCGCTCCGCACATATTTTTCTTCAAAAAAATACTGATTGACGTTGCCGATATTATCGTTGCCCACTATCCCCACGGAGCCGCGCAGCTTCAGCTGCTGCACGAACGGCAGCCTGTCCTGGAAAAAGCGCTCGTTGTGCACGTTCCAGGCCAGCGCGAACGCGGGGAAAAGGTTGAAGCGTTTCTGGGTGATAAAACGGTCCGAGCCGTTGTAAGCGCCGGACGCGCTGAAGATATAACGCTCTTTGTAGTTGTAGCCGAAACGGTAGGTATAGCCGCGAAAGTTGAAAGGCAGCGCCGCTCCTTCAAAATAGCTCGTCTGGTTGTACAGCAGCAGCATGTTCACATTATGCCCGCCCGCGAAGCTGCCGTTGTAATTCAGGCTGGCCTGCAGGTTGAGGCGATGGTTGGGCGTACCGCCGCCATACCCCAGCGAATAGGGCGCAATGCGGTAAATGTTCACATCGCGCGGTGTGTAGGAACCGTCGTCCGGGTTATAGTAATAGGCGGGAATGCCGCTGCGCGTCTGCGAACGCGTGGCCGTGTTGGCGTAGGAATAGGTGGCCATCCCTTTTACGGACAGGCCCTTTACCAAAGCGTCCAGCTGCTGGTCCGCGGTGAAACCGGCGTTCATGAAATTGTTATAGGCGCGGGAATATCCGCCGAGCGACATGAGCGCCGCGATGTTGTTGAACTTGTCCCTGGGCTGGTACAGGCCCGCATCGGGGTAGCCAAAGCTCCCGTCAGGATTGTACACCGGGTACCCGTAAGGCCGCGTGTAATCGTACTGGAATATCTGGAACGCTACGCTGGGCGTAGGCTGGTTGGTTTCCGCCAGCGTGCCCGTGAGGTCCAGCTTTACTTTCAGCGAGCTGGTCACATCGATGTCCAGGTTGGAGCGGAACTTGTAACGGTGCAGGTAGTAGTTGTTATTGACCTTGCTGGTATTGGGTTCCGGCTCTTTTCCTTTATAGGGGATTTCTTTCAGCAGGCCGCCCTGGTTGAGGTAACCCATGGAAAGGAAATAACGTACGCGTTTGGTGCCTCCCGAAAAGTTCAGGTTGGTCTGCGTCATGGGCGCAAGCTTGCGGTAGATGGTATTGTACCAGTTCACATCGGGATGCCCGTACGGGTCGGCGCCGCTGCGGTACAGCTCCAGGTCTTCGTCGTCGAACAGCGGCGCAAGACCGTCGTTCACCAGCGCCTCGTTGGTAAGCACGGCGGCATCGTAAGCGCCGAGGGTATTCAGTGTTCTCACCGGTACCTGTACGCCGGCCTCGGAACGGATATCAATGGAAGGCTTGCCGGTCTTGCCGCGTTTAGTGGTCACGAGTATTACACCGTTGGCGCCTTTCACGCCATAGATAGCGGTGGCTTCCGCATCTTTCAGGATAGAGATGGACGCAACTTCGTCTACGTTGATAAACTGGAACTGGCCCAGGTTATATTCCACGTCGTCTACCAGTATCAATGGAGACACGCCGCCGTTGTAGGTGGCCACGCCGCGGATGGTCATTTCGGCGGCATCGCTGCCGGGCTGCCCGCTGCGCTGCTGCGAAAAATACCCGCTTACTTTGCCCGTGAGCAGGTTCTGCAGGCTGGCGCCGGGCGTTTCACGGATGGTTTCCTGGTCGACCGTACTGATGGCGGCCGTTACGACCGACTTCTTCTGCGTGCCGTAGCCTACCACCACCACTTCGTCGAGCCCGGAGCTTTGCTCCTTCAATACGACGTTCAGCGTGGAACGCGCGCCCAGCCTCAGCTCCTGCGGGGAGTAACCGATATAATTGAAGAGCAGCGTATCCGCATCGTCGGGAACGTTCAGCGTAAATACCCCGTTCTCGTCCGTAGTGGTGCCGAGCGCCGTGCCTTTCACCCTGACGGTTACGCCGGGCAGCGCTTCGCCCTGCTCGTTGGACACCTTGCCTTTCACCGTTTTTTCCGGCGGAGGGGGCGGCGCAGGTATGGGCGCAGGCGGCTGCGGCCTGGCGGTGATAAGAATGATCCTGTTCTCGAGGCGGTAGCTTAGTGGCTGGTCTTTCAGCGCCGCTTTCAGCACATTGTCGATACTGGCGTTCCGCATGCGGAGCGTTACCGGCGAAGCGCCTTCCAGTATTTCGGTGCTGTACAGCACCTGGTAACCTGTCTGTTTCCTGATCTCGGAAAATACCTGCCGCAGCGAAGCGTTTTCCAGGTCGAGACTGACCTGCTGAGGGTAGGCTGCGCCGGAGATCTGAACAAAGAATACCGTAAGTAGCATCGCTGTCAGCTTCATAACCCTGGTGATTTTAGTTAGATTCTGGTAGGGGCGCGGGATTCCCTTGCATAGAATACCGAAATTCATACATTTGCATAATTAGGTTTAAGAAATAAGTTATCCGAACGGCCTGTTTTGATAACCGAAAAATGACCTGATAGAACCGGTTACGTTACCCCGTAGCCGGTTACTTTTTTTTGGTTGAAGGTGTGTGGTGATGTTTTAGTGTTTCATGATAGTCATGTCTGTTTGGTTGAATATTTACCGGTATATTATCACTGTTTGATAGTAAT
>JBQCFV010000518.1:0-3307 GCA_051958695.1 Chitinophaga sp.
AACTGTTATACTTGTCAAGCCCGGCCGGCGTGTAGTACCCGGACGGGCATTATTACCGGGACCATCAGCTGCAGATACTATTTTACACCGTTTTGATCGTTATCGGCTCCGCTGCAGCGGCTGCGGCGCAGACAAAAAAACCGGCTGCCGCAAAAAAACCGGCCGCAAAAGAAAAACCGCTCAGTTTCCGCACCAGCTGGGGCATCTTCCTCAGCGACACCCTGCCCCGCCCCGAAGTAGTAAAGCTCCTCGATTCCTCCCTCGTCGTACGCGACAACAAAAACAACAAGTTCCCCGTCGTATCTTTCGACTTCACTTACCAGACCAAAGAACCTTACCTGAACGACACCACGCAGCAGATCGGCTTTTACACCGAGTCCACCGGCGATTCCTTTAAAAACGACCGCCTGGATACATTGTGGAGCGGCCGGCTGAAAGAAACGGTGAAGAAAGGGGAAGTGTTGTGGTTCTCCAACATCGTGATCCGTTATACCGGTGATAAGTTTTACCGGGTGCCGGAGGTGAGGATCGTGGTGAATTAAAACGAAAACAACTGCTGCAACGGCACGATCACCTCAAACCGGTCTTTCCGCGCGGGATCGCCGGGATTGGTATTCAGCAAATAACTATACCGCACCCCGAACGTGAACGGGAGCGTATTCCCGATCTTCGTATCAAAATACATTTCCCCTCCCGTAGACGCATACGTCGCATCCTGCCTGCTCCGGAAATTATAAGCAACGCTGTAGTCGTAGAACGCATTGCCCCTGATGCGCATGAAATACAGCAGGTTCGCAAAACCCCAGTCAGGGTACGCGATGGGGAAATGATAATTGGCGCCCACTTTCCAGATATGTTCGTAGAACGGTTTGCTGTAGCCTCTTGCATATACAAAATTGTCGGTAAAGGCATACCGCAGCATCGTGTCCCGCTGCTGGAAAGCGCCTTGCAGTACCAGGCTATGGTTCGCTGAAATGCCCGGCAGGTAAAGGTCTGCACGGCCGTACAACTGCTCCGCCGGCACATCATTCAGGGATTTATTGTAGCGCAGGCTGAGCGACTGCCCGAAGTGCGAATAAATATTCTGCAAAGCCTTGATGCGCTGGTTGGAAAACCCGAGACCAAGATCGAGATATTGAATGCGGCTGTCGCGGAAGCGGTATTTGGAATTGCCCGCCCGAGTGCGGTTCACTTCGTGGTAATTGCCGCTGACGGTGAGGCCGGTGTAATATTTCCCGGCGGAAAAGGTAAGCGGGATGCTCATGCCGCCGTACCAGTCCAGCTCGTTCCATTGCACCTGCACGGTATCGTTGACAGGAAGGAAACGGTCCATACGGTAGTCGGCGCCCGTACGCAGGTAAGGGAAAAATCCCGCGTAAGTGAGCGAGCCGCTGATGGCAGGACTGTTCTCATTGGTATTGTAATACGCGCCGATCGTGCTTTGCAGCGTGCCCAGCACATTATCCCCGTAAAGGTACCAGCCGTATTCCGGGTCGTTGATGCTCGGTATCCAGCTATGGAAATTAAAAAGGCGGTGCGTTTTAGCGTATTTACGGGCCTTCAGATCGCTGGCGGGCACTTTATCGAGAATATTGCCTTCCTCGCCCAGATCGGGCCGTAACGATGCGCTATGATGATTTTGAAGCGGGTTGAAGAGCGTACCCTCGCGCAACGGCTCCTGCAGGAGCTTGTAGCCTTCCGTGGTAAATTCGCTGAAAACAAGCCGGTCCCCCTGAACTGCCATATGGCTCACACCGTTCGGACGGCGGGTGATCTGCCGTACCGCGCCGCCTTTCAGCGGTACGGAATAGACGTTGTCCGCATCGGCGAACGATGCCTGGAAATATACCATATCACCCTCCACGCTGGAAATACCGATAGTGGGCGTACCAAAGGGAACAAGGAACTGTATGTCCCCGATCGCTTCCGCGACCGACATATACCCGTCAAGGGCGGAATCGCCGGTGCTGCGCAGCGGATCGGCGGCCCATTTGCCTCCCACGGACGTATCACCCAATGCGCTCATAGGCGGGTATGCCCGCCATTCGCCTTTGATAGCGCCGTTCTCATCGGTTTTAAGGATATCCACCCTTTGCCGGATCAGTGCCATTTTGCCCTGCCGGTTGCGCACTGCGCTTACGATATATTTATCGTCGGACGTGAATTTCGGGTAAGTGTAATACCAGTTGGCGGCGTTTTGCAGCACGCCCAGCAAACGGCCTGTTCCCGCATCCAGTATTTCCAGCCGGTACTGCTGCCCGGGCGTTACGGCGTTCACCACGATCATTTTTCCGTTGTGGCTCAGATCGGGCGAAAAACAGCGGCGCTCGTGCTTGAATGTTGCCGAACGGCCGGTTTGCCGGTCGAACATTTTCACGACGGAATAATCTTTCCGGTTCCAGCGCGGGTCGTAGCGGCTCTCCGTCCATAATATACGCCCGTTGCGGTAGCTGAAATAATCGTCGAAACCGATGCCCGGACGGGCGATCAGCTCTTCGCTGCCATCCGCGTGCCGCAGCCGGAAGCTGGCGATCTGTTTGTAGGAATTGGTGAGATAGATCAGCGTGCTGTCGTCTGCCGCGTACACATAGCGGTAATTGGAAATGGTGCGGCCCGCGGGCGTCAGCGTATCGGCTTTTTCCACGTTCTCCTGCGTCCATGCCTTTGCATAATGACCGAACGAGGCGGCGAAGAACGCGGCGGCGTTTTTGCCCGTGCGGCGTTTCAGGCTTTGCGAAAAGGGATAGAACACGCCGCGGTAACGCACGGCATCTTCCGTAACGCCTTTCCAGAAATCTTTGCCGTATTGCAGCCGGCCATAGCTGCTCATGAGGTAGCCGGTATTGTAATGATTGGGCATGAATTTGCGGTATGAACCGTTGCGCACCTGCATGTAGGTATAATGCTTGTCTGCCAGCGTAAGCGCGCGGAAGCCGTCGAAAAACGCGGGCAGCCGTCCCCTGCCCTGCAGGCTGAGCGCGGTTTCCATCGTTACGGCGTCACCTTCCCAGAACCAGTCCGGCACGGCCACGGCGTTCGCCGCGCCCTGCCCCAGCTCGCCGCCCAGCCAGGAAAACACTTTGCTCACCCCTGTCCGGAAATTATTATTCTGCACTACGTGACGGTATTCGTGCAGGGCCAGCTGGTCCAGCCAGTTCACGGAGCCCAGCTCGGTGCTGTTGGGCGGCGGCGTGATAAAAAATTCGGAGCGGAAAGGCCCCATCTGCACATAACCGTTGGATTGCAGCGTTTCATGCTGCAGGATGATATTGATCTTTCTCACCTTCGTACCAAGACTGCCGGTATT
>JBQCFV010000519.1:0-9362 GCA_051958695.1 Chitinophaga sp.
AACCGCTATTGGTAGACGTATATGCAAGTAATGTACAAATTGAACGATGAACAGCTCATCAACCTGTTCAAGAAGGGTCACTCTTCCGCCCTGGAAGAGCTGGTGTACCGCCATAAAGACAAACTTTTCACCTCTATCGTATTGCTCGTAAAAGATACTTTTCTTGCCGAAGATATCTTCCAGGATACTTTCATCAAGATCATCGATACCATTCGTGCGGACAGATACACGGAGAAAGGAAAGTTCCTTCCATGGGCCATGCGCATCGCGCATAACCTTTGTGTGGACCATTTCCGCAAGATCAAACGCACACCGGTGATCAAAACCGGCGACGATAAAGACATTTTCAACGTGCTGAACTTTTCCGAGCCCAGCGCCGAGGAAAGGATGATGACGCGCCAGAGCCACGACAGCGTAAGGCGTATGCTGGATATGCTTCCCGGCGAACAAAGGGAAGTGATCATCCTACGTCATTATGCCGAGCTGAGCTTCAAAGAAATTGCCGACCTCACCAACGTGAGCATCAATACTGCATTGGGCCGTATGCGATATGGCCTGATCAATCTCCGGAAGATGATGACGGAGAAGCAGATTTGTTTGTGAGTACCCTTTTTTGCTTGCCATGAACGGGCGGTGGGATGTAAAGTCTACCGCTCGTTTTTTATTGCTATGTCTTTTTCTTTCCCTTTCCTGCCGATCAGCAGCACGCCCGCCAGCACCAGCGCCGTGCCCGCCAGCTGCGGCCAGGTGATAGGTTCGTCAAGAAAAATATATGCCTGCACGATAGTCGCCACCGGCCCGATGCTCGTAACGATCGCGGTATTGCCCGAGCCGATCTTCCGGATGCCTTCGCTGGTAAGGAAAGTAGGGATCACGGTAGATACGATCGCCATCTGGAAACAGAGCCAGTACGTGTGCCCCGAAAAATGCCGCACCTCCGCGCCATGCGTCACGAAGTACTGCGTGAAAATACCGATGGCCGCGAAACACAACGCATAAGCCGTGAATTTCATCGAACCGACTTTCGGGATCACCTCTCCGCCGCCTACGATATAAAAGGCATAAGTAACCGCGCAACCCAGTACCAGCAAGCTTCCCGTGAGCACGCCCGGGTCCCACTGCTGCTGCACGTCCGCCGCAAAAGCCACCACCATACCGCTATACGCGATCAGCAAAGCGATCCATTGCATGCGCGTGATCTTTTTACGAAAGCCGATGGCGCCGATCAGCAGCGCGAAAGTAGGGTACAGGAAAAGGATCAGCCGCTCGAGCCCGGCGGAAATGTAGGCCAGTCCCATAAAATCCAGCAGGCTGCTGGCGTAATACCCGAGAAAGCCAAGTATCGCGATCCAGCCCCACTGGCGGGCGGTGAGCTTCACATTGTCCGAACGGCGGTACAGTACAATGGCCGTAACGATATAAAACGGCACGGCGAACATCATGCGCAGCGCCAGCATGGAAATGGCGTCTATGGCTTCGGTGCGGTAAACGAGCTTCACGTAAATGGCCTTGGCGGAGAACATCATGGCGCCGATGAGCGCCATGGCGAAGCCGAGGGCATAGTTGGATGTTTTCATGGTTTGGTGGGGTAAAGATCGGGGATTGGGAGTTAACGGCATACCGGCATTTGATGAGTTGCGTTTAAAATGGCCGAAAGACAGTGTTACCAATTTGGTAACATTTTTGTATATTTGCGAATGAGGATCATTGCTGTAAAAACATTAATGGATTACCTCGGTACGTTCCCGAAAGCGGAACAGGCATTGTTATCCTGGTATGAGGAAACAGAAGCAGCCAATTGGAACAACCCTCATGAATTAAAGGCACACTACAGGAATGCCTCGGTTCTGACCGACAAAAGAGTCGTGTTTAACATCCATGGAAACGGTTTCCGGTTGATCGTTGATATAGAATACCGGCTAAAGATAGTATTTATAGTGTGGTTTGGCACACAACCCCAAAATTATAAAATCGATGCTAAAAAAGTGATTTATGCTAAAACCGATAAAAAATAACCAGCTGTACGAAGATGCACTGGCCCGCATTTATGCTTTGATGCAAAAGGACATCAAACCTGATTCAAAGGACTCCGACGAATTGGAAATACTGTCCATTCTGGTAAAAGAATATGAAAATGAGCATTATCCTGTTCCGAAGCCTAATCCCCTGGAAGCCATCAAATTCCGTCTGGAGCAGATGAATATGTCGGAAGCGGAGTTATCTGAAATTTTAGGTTACCGTTCAAGAAAATCGGAAATACTGTCGGGTAAAAGAAAACTTAATCTCGCCATGATACGCAAGCTGGTAGACAAGCTGCATATTCCGGCGGAGGTATTGATACAGGCATATTGAATTTACAAAAATGGAAATCTTAATAAGCATTGTAGGCGTAATTATTGCCTGGATCACGCTTGTAAAAACCTTTTATTCCGAGCCTACTGAAGAAAAAGAAAATTTGCTTTTGCATTTCCTCGCTACACAAAAACTTTCAAAAGAAGTCAGCACAATCATGACAGATTATGCAACTCGAATGAATGCTTTTGATGTTTATCTGTATACTGCTCAGAAAATTACATATAGAGCCTATATAAACGGGCTGATAGAATCCCAGCATACCAATCTCTCTGATGAACTATTTCAAAAGCTAAAAAACAGCAAGCTCACCAAAAGCAATATTGCTTCAATGCAAAGAAGCATAGAAGCGCAATTTGAAGACCTTCAAAAAATGAAACATACTTTCCTGGCTGCTGGAAGAGGAATAAATCTTCCACCCCAAGACTAGGAAATCTCATTGGCCTACCCTACACCTTCTCAAACACCATCGCCGCGCCCTGCCCTACGCCCACGCACATCGTGGCCAAACCATACTTCGCGCCCTGCCTGCGTTTCATCTCATGCATCAGCGTAGTGGCGATCCTTGCCCCGCTGCAGCCTAAGGGATGGCCGATGGAAATGGAGCCGCCGTTGAAGTTGATCTTTGCCGGATCAAGACCCAGCTCGCGGATGCAGGCGAGGGCCTGGCAGGCGAAAGCCTCGTTCAGCTCTATTACGTCGAGGTCGGCTACGGAAAGGTCCGCGCGTTTGAGCGCCTTTACGGTGGACGGCACGGGGCCGATGCCCATGATAGCGGGGTCTACACCGGCTACGGCCATGGAACGTACCATGGCAATGGGTTGAAGGTTGAAACGTTTGAGCGCGGATTCGGATACGATCAGCAGTGCGGAGGCGCCGTCGTTGATGCCGGCGGAGTTGCCCGCGGTCACGGAGCCGTCTTTTTTGAAAGCGGGGCGCAGCCCGGCCAGTTTTTCGAGGGAGGTTTCGCGCGGGTGCTCGTCTTTGCCGAACACTACCTTCTCTTCCTTATTGGGCGTGATCTCTACGGGAATGATCTCGTCCTGCCACTTGCCGGCTTCGAAGGCCTGCTTGTATTTCAGCTGGCTTTCAAAAGCAAAGCGGTCCTGGTCTTCACGGCTGATCTTCCATTCGCGGGCCACGTTTTCCGCGGTTTCGCCCATGGAAAAGGGATAATAGAGGTCTGCGAGCTTGCGGTTGGTGAAGCGCCAGCCGATGGTGGAGTCGTAAATTTCTGTTTTGCGGCTGAATGGGCCTTCTGCTTTTGGCATTACCAGCGGGGCGCGGGTCATACTTTCCACGCCGCCGGCGATGTATACGTCGCCCTCGTTGCACATAATGGCGCGGGATGCGTCCATAATGGCCTGAAGACCGGAGGCGCAAAGGCGGTTGACGGTATTGCCGGCCACGGACACGGGCAAACCCGCCAGCAGTACGGCCATGCGGGCTACGTCACGGTTGTCTTCCCCCGCCTGGTTGGTGGCGCCGGCGATCACGTCTTCCACGGCGGCGGGGTCCAGCGAGGGGTTGCGCGTCATCAGGCTCCGGAGCATAAGGGCCAGCATATCGTCCGGCCGGATGGTGCTCAGTTTGCCGCCGTAACGGCCGATCGGCGTTCTCACCGCGTCAACTATATAAGCAGTTTGCATAACGTCAAAATTGTTAAAGTTGCGAATTTAGGGTAACTATCCCGTATTACGACCCACCGGTCAATCTCAAATCCGAAATATGGACGTACCTTTGCGGGATCATGAGGAAGCAGAACATCAGGCACCTGAGCCTGGCACAAATCCAGGAGGTTTTTGAACAGATGGGCGAAAAGCCGTTCCGGGCCAAACAGGTCTATGAATGGCTTTGGCTGAAACAGGCGCCGGATTTCGACAGCATGACCAACCTCAGCAAGCCGCTGCGCGCGGCTCTGGAAGAAAATTTCTCCTTCCCCTCCATCAAAGTGGACACCACCCAGCATAGTACGGACGGTACCATCAAAAGCCGTTTCCGCCTGCACGACGGCCACCTCGTGGAAGGTGTGCTGATCCCCACCAGCACCCGGCAAACTGCCTGCGTATCCTCGCAAGTGGGCTGCAGCCTCAGCTGCAAGTTCTGCGCTACCGGCTTCATGGACAGGAAAAGGAACCTCGAATTTGACGAGATCTTCGACGAAGTGGCCATCATCAACAAACAGGCCCTCGAATCCTCCGGGAAAAAACTCAGCAATATCGTGTATATGGGTATGGGCGAACCTTTACTCAACTATCGCAACGTATTGAAATCCATAGAAAAGATCACTTCCCCGGACGGCCTCGGCATGAGCCCGAAACGGATCACCGTATCCACCGCCGGCGTAGCCAAAATGATCCAGCAGCTGGGAGACGACCAGGTGAAATTCAACCTCGCCCTGTCCCTGCACGCGGCCAATGACAAAAAACGCAGCCAGATCATGCCGATCAACGAAACCAATAATCTCAAGGTATTGGTGGATTCGCTGAATTATTTTTACAAAGCCACTCAAAACGAGATATCTTTCGAGTACATTCTTTTCAAGGATTTCAACGATTCGGAAAAGGATGCGGACGAGCTGATCAAGATCTACCGCCAGGTGCCGGTGGACCTGGTGAATATCATCGAATACAATCCCATCGAGCATGCGCGTTTCCAGAAACCTTCGCCTGAAGCCACGGAAGCGTTTATGGAATATCTTGGCAAACACCGCGTGAACGCGCGTTTGCGCAGGAGCCGCGGCAAGGACATCGATGCGGCCTGCGGCCAGCTGGCGAACAAAGCAACCGTTTAAAACGTATCATACTGCAGGAATGCAGCAATCTAAACATACAGCATGAAAAAAAGCAAACCCGCTCCCCGCAAGGGATTCGCACCTTTCAAAGAGAACAGTTCCGGTAAATCCTCCGCAGACCGCCGCCCCAAAAAGGACGGCGAAAAAAGTTACCGGGAATACCGCTCCGGCAGCGGGGACGGCGATGAAAGGCCGAAAAGGAGCTTTGGCGACAAAGAATTTAAACCAACAAGAACCTTTGGCGACGGCGGTGACAGGCCCAAAAGGAAATTTGAGGGTGGGGAAGACAGACCCAAACGCAGCTTTGGTGATAAACCGAAAAGGAGTTTTGGCGATGGGGAAGACAGGCCGAAAAGAAAGTTCGATGACGGTGAAGGCAGGCACAAACGCAGCTTTGGTGAGGATGAAAGCCGCCCCAAACGCAGCTTCGGCGATGGCGAAGACCGTCCGAAAAGAAAATTCAACGACAGTGAAGACCGCCCCAAACGCAGCTTCGGCGACAAACCGAAAAAAAGCAAATCTCAATTCGGCGACCGCCCTCGCAAAAGCGAGCGTAAAGCTGAAGTACACGGTAAAAAGAAAGAAAAAAGCACCCGCAAACGCATCATCAAAGAAGCCGTAACCGACGAAACGATGGACAGCGGCGAAATGCCGCTGAACAAGTTCATTTCCCACTGCGGCATTTGCAGCCGTCGCAAAGCGGTCGATTATATCAAAGAAGGAAAAGTGATCGTGAACGGCGAAAAGATCATCGAGCCCGCCTTCAAAGTGACGGGAAAAGATGAAGTGAAGCTCAACGACAAACGCATCTTCCTTCAAAAGAACCTCATCTACGTACTGCTCAATAAACCCAAAGGCTACATCACCACCACCGACGACCCGGAAGGCCGCCAAACCGTGATGGAGCTGGTGGAAGACGCCGCGGACGAAGAAAGGCTCTTCCCCGTGGGCCGGCTGGACCGCAACACTTCCGGCCTGCTGCTGCTCACCAACGACGGCGAGCTGGCGCAGAAACTCGCCCACCCGAAACACAACATCAAAAAGATCTACCACGTTGAGCTGGACAAACCCCTTACCAAAGCGGATTTCGACAAGATCATCGGCGGCGTGACGCTCGAGGACGGCCTCGCCCTCGTAGACGCGCTCGGCTACGTGGACAACAAGGATAAAAAACAGATCGGCATTGAGATACATAGCGGCAAAAACCGCATCGTGCGCCGCATCTTCGAACACCTGGACTACAAGGTGGAAAAGCTGGACCGCGTAATGTACGCCGGTCTTACCAAAAAGAACGTGAACCGCGGCAAATGGCGCTTCCTCACCGAAAAGGAAGTGATCCTGCTCAAACATTTTAAATAACCGGCAGCGGCCTTGCAATCAGCAGCAAGGCCGCTTTCCTGAAATACGAACATGCGACTGGATCAGCTGATCATATTCGAAAACGACGATTTTGTAGCCGTGAACAAACCTTCCGGCCTGCTCACCATTCCCGACCGCCACGACAACCAGCTGGAGGCGCTTTCAGGTCTTCTCAAAAAACATTACGGGCAGATATTCACCGTGCACCGGCTCGACCGGGACACGAGCGGCATCGTCATTTTCGCGAAACACGAAGCGGCCCACAAATCCCTCTCCCAATCATTCGAAAGCCGGGACGTGGAAAAGTATTATCTCGGCCTCGTGAACGGAACGTTCATCGACGCTTCCGGCAGCGTGAACGCCCCTATCATGGAGCATCCCGTGCAGCGCGGCAAAATGGTGACCAATGCCAAAGGCCGCCCCTCCCTCACCGACTACGAGGTACAGGAAACCTTCGGGCTGTACAGCTTCGTGCAGCTGCGCATCCACACCGGCAGAACGCACCAGATACGCGTGCACATGAAATACCTCGGCCACCCCATCGCCGTGGACCCGCTGTATGGCAACGGCCAGCCGGTAATGCTGAGCGCCATCAAAAAGAAATTCAGGCTGGGGAAGTTTACGGAAGAAGAAAAGCCGCTGCTGAACAGGCTCGCCCTGCATGCTTTCCGCATCAGATTCACCGACGAAAAAGGGCAGGTCTTCACGCTGGAAGCGCCGTTGCCCAAGGATATGCAGGCCGTGCTGCAGCAATTGCGCAAACACAAGAAACCGCAAGGCAACTAAAAAGCCATTTTCTCCGTTAGTATGTTAAAATCCGGCGTTCGACCGGCGGATTCCGGGCGTTGGCAGGTTCCACGCAGAGGATTTGACGGATTTGACGTAATTTTCATATAAATCGCTTCAATTTATGATTAAGCTCCGGATACTCGGCACTATTTTCTTATGTGCCGCCGCCTTAGCCGCCTGTAAAAAAAGTTCGAAAACGGAGCCTGATCCGCAGCCGCCAACTACGCCTTCTACCGGCAGCCGCCTGCAGCTTAGCCTTGATTCCCTCTACCTGTTCGCGAAAGAAACCTACCTCTGGTACGATGCCATTCCCGATTACAACACCTTCAATCCCAGGGGCTACGCAGGTTCTGACGATCTTACCAGCATGAAGAACGTGATGTACGAGATCAGCCAGCTGAAGGAAAACCCCGAAACCGGGAAGCCTTACGAATATTATACGCCCAACCCTTCCCATTCCAAATTTTCCTTTGTGGAGAACGGGAACCTCGCCAGGGGCATCAAAGGCGCGGTAGACCTGGAAGGCGACGGCAACGACATGGGTTTCCTGGCCATCCCCGTTACTTTTTCCAACGACCCGATCCCCGGTAGAAAATACGTGTACGTGGCTTATGTGGAAAAGGGGTCCCCCGCCTACGCAGCCGGCCTCACCCGCGGCTGCGAGATCACTAAAGTGAATGGCGGCGCACCTCCGACAGACGCCGGCTCGCTCAGCGCCCTCAATAATGCCAACACGCTCAAACTGGAATTTGTCAAAACCAGCGGCACGAAAACCACCGCCGACCTCACGAAAAAAGCGTACGAGAACGATCCCGTCGTGGCTTACAAAGTGATCTCCGGCAGCGGTACCAACAAGATCGGGTATATCAACCTGATGCGCTTTTCGCGTATCGGCGTGGCGAAACCCTCCCTGCAAAAGGCTTTTGACGACTTTGTAGCCGCCGGGGTCAACAACCTGGTGGTGGACCTCCGTTATAATGGCGGCGGGTATGTGGAAACGTTCGAATACCTCGCCAACCTCATCATTCCCAACGCCCTCAACGGCAAAGTGATGTACAAGGAGCAGTTCAACGACCTGCTGCAGCAGGACAAAGCGCCCATCCTGAAATCACTCCCCCTGCTGGACGAAAATTACAAACAGAAATACAGCTCTTCCGGCAAACCGCTTACCTACGCCGATGTAGACTTTACCCTCGCCGGCAACGTGTTCTATTTCAAAAAGGAAGGCACGCTGGACAACGTGCGTAAAGTAGTGTTCATCACGACCGGCTCCACCGCTTCCGCCAGCGAGCTCACCATCAACAGCCTGGACGCCTACCCCGCCACCATCGACGTAAAAACCGTAGGCAGCACTTCGTACGGCAAGCCCGTAGGTTTCTTTGGCATCGGCATCGATAAATTCACCGTGTACATGGCGCAGTTCACCAGCACCAATGCAGAAAACCATGGCAGCTATTACGCCGGCATGGCGCCCGATATGGCCGAGCAGGACCTTGTAACGAAAGATTTTGGCGATACGGAAGAAAGCTGCCTCGCCCGGGCGATCCAGTATATCAACACCGGCTCCACCGGCGGCAGGCTCTCCAACGCCCGGATCGCCGTGGCGAACGGCGCCGTGGTAAACGCTTCCGGCCTGAAAATGGAACCCGTGCAAAGCGCCGGTTTCAACGGGATGATCGAGCACCGGAGAAGGTTGAAATCCGAATAAATAACGCGCTTTCCCGCGAAAAGATACAGGAAGGGCTGCCGGACGGCAGTCCTTTTTTTTCTAAGGTGGCCGGTTACCGGCTGTTCAGGGCCATAAAACGGGCTTCCAGCCGTATTTCCCGCCGGGTTTACGACAATAAAAAAACGGGGAAAAATCCCCGTTTCGTAAAATCAAAAACCAACCATTAAAAAAAACGATCAGAAGTAAAGCCTTTGCAACCAGCATGGTCGCCGGTCTTTTCTTCCTTAATATCTTGCTTCCGGTTGGTGGAAGGTACCTGTTGTAATGATTGTCAAAATGACCCTTTTCATCGCAAAGATAAGGCAGCCATTTATTTATTTGGCTGCGGCGTTGTTCTCA
>JBQCFV010000520.1:0-5918 GCA_051958695.1 Chitinophaga sp.
CGCGGCCCGTCGTAAAAACCGTTTCTCATATCATTAAACTGATCTTTCAGGCCAGGTAAAAACCGGCCGGTGTTACCGTTATGCATTCCACCGGCGGCGCTCCCGCACGGAAAGGGTTACTATTGTTCAACCAAAAAAAAATTCAGGCCCGCGAAAAATCGGCTATCAACTAAAATCAATTCTTAACCTAACAATTCTCGTATGAACACAAGGCTCACTACGTGCCTTGCATGCCTCTGCATGCTTGCGCTTCTCTGCGCGCCGTTTACGAAAACGTTTGCGCAGCAAAAGCTCTCCGTCATCGGCACGGTAACAGACACATCGGGTGCGCCGCTGCCGGGCGTCACCGTAATGGTCACCGGCACCAAAACCGGCACGGCTACCGACGTTAACGGCAAATTCGTGCTGGACGTATCGCCCGGTGCGCTGCTCGCATTCAAGTTCGTGGGTTACCGCGGCGACAGCGTAAGGGTTACGGCGCAAAACCGGGTGCTGTCCATCGTGATGCGCTCCGCCGAAACCCTGCTGGACGATTTTGTAGTGACGGCATTCGGTAAAAAACAGATCAAGGAATCGGTGGTCGGTTCCGTGTCCACCATCACGCCGGGCAACCTGCGCACGGCTGGCAGCAACCTCACCAACGCACTCGCGGGACAGGTGGCGGGCGTGATCGGCTTCCAGCAAAGCGGGCAGCCGGGGCTGGACAATTCCAACTTCTTTATCAGGGGCGTTACCACATTCGGTTACCGGCAAAACCCGCTCATCCTGATCGACAACGTGGAGCTTACGCCCAACGATCTCGCGCGTTTGCAGGTGAACGACATCGCCAGCTTCTCCATCCTCAAAGACGCCAGCGCCACCGCGCTTTACGGCGCACGCGGCGCCAACGGCGTGATACTCGTTACCACCAAGGAAGGCAAGGCCGGTAAAACCAACCTCAATCTCATCCTCGAAAACGCCATTTCAAAACCCACCAAAACCATAGAGCTGGCGGACCCGATCACTTACATGAAACTCTACAACGAGGCCAGCACCACTCGCGATCCGCTGCAGCCCATCGTGTTCGACGCGGACAAGATCTACAACACCGAGCAAACGATCAACAACGCGCCGGGCAACAATCCTTTCGTATATCCGGCGGTAGACTGGCTGGACATGCTGTTCCGCAAATCGTCCACCACGCAGCGCGCCAACCTCAGCATCAACGGCGGCGGCGATATTGCGCGTTATCTCGTGTCCGGCTCTTTCAGCAACGACAACGGTATGCTGAAAAGAAGCTCCGCCAATAACTTCAACAACAACGTCAACTATAAGAACTATCAGCTGCGCTCCAATGTGAACGTGAACGTCACAAAAACCACCGAGATGGTATTGCGCCTCTGGGGCAACTTCAACGATTACAGCGGGCCCGTTACCAACGACGCTTCCTTTTCCTCCGACCTCTACAGTGCCGCAGTGCATACCAGTCCCGTGCTGTTCCCCGCGTATTACGAGCCCGATTCGGCCAACCTGCTCACGCAGCATATCCTGTTCGGCAACTCGAGCCAGGTGGGCAGCAGCAACGGCGGCGTAGGTTATTCCAATCCTTATGCGCAAATGCTGAGAGGTTACAAACGGTTTTCAGAATCACGCATGTCCGCCACGCTGGAAATCCACCAGGACCTCGATTTTGTAACGGAAGGCCTCAAATTCCACGGCTTCTTCAACACCAACCGTTATTCCTATTTCGACAACACGATGGCCTACAACCCGTTTTATTACACCGTGCTGCCGCAGGATTACAACCGCGCGAAGAACATCTACACGCTCACCTGGCTCAATTCCCTGCCCGGCGGCGTGTTCCAGGGCGGCTCCGGTTCCGGCAACAACGGCGCGGCTACCGAATACCTGATCTATTCCCCCGGCAGGAAAGACGCGAACACTTTCGTACAATTCCAGGGGCAGCTTGAATATTCAAAACAGCTGGGCGATCACAACGTCGCAGGCTCGCTTATCGGCGTGCGCCAGCAAAGACTCGTGGCCAACGGCGTAGACCCCGCCAACAACCAGCCCAGTCTGCAGTATTCGCTGCCGTACCGGAACCTGAACCTCGCGGGAAGAATGAGCTACAACTCCGCCAACCGTTATTTCACCGAGTTCAACTTCGGGTACAACGGCTCCGAACGTTTTTCGGAGAACAACCGCTACGGCTTCTTCCCCACCATCGGCGCATCGTGGATCGTATCTCGCGAGAAGTTCTGGGAAGGCACGGTATCGAAGATCGTCAGCTCGCTGAAGCTGCGCGCCAGCTATGGCCTCAGCGGCAACGACGATATCGGTCAGCAAAGGTTCTTTTATCTTTCCGACGTCAACCTCAACTCCGGCAACGGCTCTTCTTTCGGCCTGAATAACATCTATACGCGCAACGGCGTCAGCATCCGCAACTACGAGAACCGCGACGTGACCTGGGAAACGGCGAAGATCCTGAACACCGGCGTGGAAATGACGCTGTTCAAAAACTTCGATTTTATCGCCGAATACTGGAAGCAGGACCGCAGCAATATCGTGATGCAGAGGAACATCCCCAGCAGCATGGGCCTTGAAGCAAGTATCCTTACCAACGTAGGCACCGTGAAGGTGGACGGGCTGGACCTCACTGCCAATTACAACCACGACATCAACCGGAATTTCAGGATACAGTTCATGTCCAACTTCACCTATTCCAAAGGCACCTACGGCACTTATGAAGAACCTGAATACGCGGAGCCCTGGCGTTATGTGTCCGGCACCATGCTTGGCCAGCAGCGCGGCTACATCGCCGAGCGTCTTTTTGTGGACGACAAGGAAGCCTCTGCATCGCCCACGCAGCAGTTCGGCGGCAACCCGGTGCGCGGCGGCGACATCAAATACCGCGACCTTAACGGCGACGGCCGTATCACCGTGGCAGACCAGGCGCCCATCGGCCTGCCTACCACGCCGCAGATCATGTACGGTTTTGGTATTTCGGTGAACTACAAAGGGCTGGAGCTGAACGCGCGTTTCCAGGGGCAGTCGCGGGTTTCATTCTTTATCGACCCGCGTTCCGTGAGCCCCTTCGTGATCCCGCCTTCGCCGCAGATACAAAGCCAGTCGCAGGTATTGCAGGCTTTTGCGGACGATCACTGGTCTGAGGACAATCAAAATCTTTACGCCCTCTATCCCAGGCTGGGCGTGAGCTCGCAGGCCATCGAGAATAACCTGCAGCGCAGCACCTGGTGGATGCGCGACGGCAGCTTCCTCCGCCTTAAAACCGCCGAGATCGGCTACGCGCTGCCTCCCTCCATCCTGAAAATGATCCGTCTGAAATACTGCCGCCTCTACGTGAACGGCATCAATCTTTTCAACATCACCCGGTTCGACCTCTGGGACCCGGAGCTGGGCGGTAACGGCTTCAACTACCCGATCCAGAAAGCCTACAATTTTGGTATCAACGTCAACCTGTAAACCCGGAGCATTATGAAAAACATTTCCATACATACACGCTTCTGCCTGCTGCTGGCCGTATCCGGCATGCTGCTTTTTACGGCGGAAGGCTGCAAAAAATATCTCGATGTAACGCCCGAGAACGTGGGCACCATCGACTATGCGTTCCGCAACCGCAACGAAGCGGAGAATTACCTGTTCACCTGCTACGCCACGCTGCAGGACATGAGCAACGTGATCTACGATCCCGGCTTTACCACTTCCGCCGAGATCGTATACCCGAACGATCTTTCAGAAAGGCCCGTCAACGACGTCGGCTTCCAGCTCATCCGCGGCACCACGCAGAACATTTCCAACCCCGTGCTCAACTACTGGGACGGTTCCAACAGCGGCATCAGCCTGTTCCAGGCCATCCGCCGCTGCAACATCATGCTGGAAAATATCGACAAACCGATCGATCTCAGCGAGGAAGAAAAAGCCCGGTGGATAGCGGAAGTCAAATTCCTGAAAGGCTACTATCATTATTTTCTCGCGAGAATGTACGGGCCCATTCCCATCTACCGCGTGAACCAGAGCATAACCGCGCCTATCGAAGAGATCAGGGTGAAACGCGCGCCCGTGGATTCCGTATTCGATTATGCCGTGCAGATGATGGACGAAGCGGCGGCGGACCTGCCCGTACAGATCGGCAACACGCAGCAGGAGCTTGGGAGGATCACCCGCGTGATAGCCCTGTCGGTAAAAGCCGAAATACTTGCCACGCAGGCCAGCCCGCTGTTCAACGGCAATCCCGATTACGCGCGTTTCCAGAACAAGGACGGGCAGCCGCTTTTTTCAACCACCGCCGACCCTTCCAAATGGCAAAAGGCCGCCGAAGCCTGCAAAGCGGCGATAGACGAAGCGGCGGGCCTGAACATGAAGCTGTACACTTTTATCCAGCCCGCCAACATTCCCAGCCTCGTGGACTCGCTGCGCACGGTGCTTACCATTCAAAATGCCGTTACGGAAAAATGGGATTTTAATTCCGAAGTGATCTGGGCGCTGAACCCGACCTTCGGTTACCAGAGCTACTGCATCCCCCGGCTCACCACCAAGGCCGTGGAAAATTCCACTTCCGCCGCCGGCAGCTTCACCGTGCCTTTGTTCACCACCGACCTGTTCTATACAGACAATGGCGTGCCCATCCATGAAGACAAGACCTGGGACTACGCCCGCCGTTTCGAGCTGCAAACGGGCGACAATGAGAACAGGTATTATATCAAATCCGGTTACGTGACCATCAAAAATAATTTCAGGCGCGAAGCGCGTTATTACGCCAACATTGGTTTCGACGGCGGCGTATGGTTCGGCAACGGCGTTACCGACCAGAAGAACCCGCTTTACATCGAGGCCAAAGGCCCTGATTCGAAAGCCGGCCCGAAAGACCGTGTGCGGATCAACATGCTCGCCATGTGGCCCAAAAAGCTCGTGAATTACCTGACCGTTTTTAACGACGGCGTGCAGCAGGCATCGTACCGCCTGCCCCGCATGCGGCTGGCAGACCTTTACCTGCTGTACGCGGAATGTCTCAACGAAGCAGAAGGGCCCGGCGCCGAAGCCTATCATTACATCGATCTCGTGCGCGAAAGGGCCGGGCTCAAAGGCGTAGTGGAATCGTGGCAGCAGTACAGCGCATTACCGAACAAGCCCGCTACCAAAGAAGGCCTCCGCGAGATCATTCACCGCGAGCGCCGCGTGGAGCTTTGTTTTGAAGCAAAAGCCGGCTGGGACCTGCGCCGCTGGAAAGAAATGCTGACCGTGCTGGCCGCACCCGTGCAGGGCTGGAGCATCTTCCAGAAATCGAACGCGAACTTCTACACGCTGCAAACGCTGTTCATCCCGGCCATGACGGTGAGGGATTATTTCTGGCCGCTGTCGGACGCCGCACTGTCGAATAACCCGAACCTCGTGCAAACGATGTATTGGTAACCGTTTTTTATTCATTTCAAAACAGCATTTATGCGTCATCCACATATATCAAAGCATATCGTTCTGCTCGTTTCCTCCCTCTTCGCGCTGTACGCCTGCACGAAAGTAAAGGACTACAACGATCCTATATCGAACGACAAAACAAAACCCGGCGCCGTTACCAATGTACAGGTCGCCAACTTTTACGGCGGGTCGTATATCACTTACGACCTTCCCAAAACCGGCAACGTGCTGTATGTAAAAGCGGAATATGTGATCAACGAGCAGACCGGTAAAAAACGCGAGGCAAAATCCAGTTATTACAGCGACAGCATTACGGTGGAAGGCTTCGCCGAAAAAAAGGAATACGAAGTAAAGCTCACCACCGTTACCCGCGCCAACATCGAATCAGAGCCGGTGTACGTAAAAGTGCTCCCCGATACGCCCGTGTACCGGCTGGTGGCCAAAACCATCCGCATGGAGCCGGACTTCGGCGGACTGAACGTGCAGACCGCCAACCGTAATAAAAA
>JBQCFV010000521.1:0-4892 GCA_051958695.1 Chitinophaga sp.
ATGGGTGTTCTGGACCGGCGTGATCGTGATGGGCCTGCGGCTGCTGATACAGCTGGTATCGCTCCTCGTGCTGCATTGGAAAACGGAGCCCGTGAAAGTGCAGCAGCACGACGTGCGCAGAATGGACAGCAGGATAAACCCCTTTTCGTTTTTCAGGAATATTTATGTGAACCCCGAAATGCATACGCCTGAAGAGCTGGAAGCCATCGTGCTGCACGAAAAGGTGCATGTGAGCCAGTGGCATTCGGCAGACGTGATGATGAGCGAAGTGAACAACGTGTTCTACTGGTTCAACCCCGGCGCCTGGCTGATGAAAACGGCCGTGAAGGAAAACCTTGAGTTCATCACCGACCGCAAGATCCTCCGCTCCGGCGTGAATGCCACGGCGTACCAGTACAGCCTCGTGAAAGTAAGCACCGCGGAATACGCGGTGGGCCTGGCCAACAACTTTAATTTCTCACATTTAAAAAACCGCATCAGGATGATGAACAAAACAAGATCATCGCGCCTGCACCTCTACCGCTATGGAGTGCTTGCAGGCGTTGTGTGCGGCGCCCTTTTATCCCTGAACTATACAAAGGCCGGTACGGTGGTGAACCATGTAGTGAGCGAAGTGAAGGACGTGCTGGAAATACAGCCCGGGGATACTACGACGCCCGCAGCACCCACCCGTACCGTTCCCGTGGAGAAAAAACCGCTGACCAGGGCCGCAGATACTAAGTCAGTGACGGTTGAGGGATACCAGACCGTTGAAGGGAAAAGTCAGGCACCGAAAGGCCAGGCTAAAACGATCGAAGGCCGTCCCGCAACGGCAGGCAAGGCCAACGGTATCGTGATCACCAAGGCAGGCACCGTCTCCGGTAAGCTGAAATCGGGAGGTAACGTGAGTACCACTTTTACCGGGCATCCTGTTGGGGCACGCAGTTCGGCCGCGAGCTTTACGCAGGGCAGTTTTGCGGGTCTTGCCGTCAGGCAAAAGCCCGACACCACCCATCCAGCATGGAAGAATTCCAATATCGTCATTAGATATGGTCCTCAACACGACACGAGCCGCCACCCTCTCATCGTGGTAGACGGTGAAATATACAAGGACAAGTTCCGCAACACGCTCAAAACCATTGACCCCAATTCGATCGAGTCGATTACCGTGCTGAAAGACCAGTCTGCCCGTGCGATCTACGGCGATGCCGGCATAGACGGCGTAATATTTTTCACTACCAAAGCAGGGAAGAAAGCAAAGGACCTGAAAGAAGTGACAGTTACCGGTTATCCAAAGGTGGAAGAAACGCAGAAAACGATGGAATCCGTGGTAGTGGTAGGTTATGCGGGCCAGCCTTCCAAAGAGGAAGTTGTCGTGACAGGTTATCCCTCAAAACGCAACCACACGGATTCAGCGCTGATGACAGAATCTCTCCGCAAGACGAAAGGCATAGGATTGCTGACGCTGGCAAAAAACGATGACGGTAGCGTCTCCAACAAGATTTATCCCAACCCGACAACCGGGATCGTGAACCTTGCTTTCACGGTTCCGAAATCAGGCGACAATTTCCTGGAAGTGAAGGACATGAACGGCAGATCGCTGTACCGTCAGTCGCTCAAAGATTTTGCCGGGAGTTACCGCGGGCAGATTGACCTTAGCCGCTATCCCGCGGGCTCATACATTGTGAGGATGAAACTTTCCGGCTCGGAAATGAGCTCCGTAGTGGTAAAACAATAAATATCCGGTAAACTTATTAGGTTAACCCAAACGGCAACGCCTCCAAAAACTTTTGGAGGCGTTGTACGTTATATGGGCCGCAATGCTTTTGCTTATTTCGCGCTGCGCTTTTTTGTTATGAGTTCCCTACTTCGCGCTCCGCGCGCAGCGGAAGCCGAGGTTGGACAGCCCGGAAGTAGGCGTGGTTTTCATCCTGGCCGATACGCGGTAGCCCCGGCAATATTCGTCGCTGCACATAAAAGAGCCGCCGCGGATCACCCGTTTTACATTATGCGGATCGTCCGCCGGATCGTTTGGCGTGCGGGAGCCTTCGGGATTGAGCGTGCCGGGTTTTACGCGGCTGTAATAATCGATATCGTACCAGTCTGCCGTCCATTCCCAAACGTTGCCGGCTACGTCGTACAGCTTGTAACCGTTGGCGGCAAAGGATTTGACGGGAGCGGTGCCGTAGAAGCCGTCCGCCTGCGTGTTTTCGTAAGGGAAATGCCCGTTCCAGATATTCGTTCTGCCTTTGCTCATCTGCGGCGTTTCGGAGCCCCAGGGGAACGGCTGGTTCTTCAGTCCGCCGCGCGCAGCGTATTCCCATTCGGCTTCGGTGGGCAGTCTTTTGCCGGCCCATTTTGCATAAGCCTGCGCATCGTCCCAACTCACATGCACTACAGGATACTGTTCCTTTCCTTTGATATCGCTGTCCGGCCCTTCAGGATGCCGCCAGCTGGCGCCGCGTTCAAAGCTCCACCACTGGCTCCAGTCGTTGAGGTCTACAGCGGTGGTGGTGGGTACGAATACGAGGGAGCCGGGGAGAAGGTCCAGGCTGTCGGGCTCCGGCGAGCCCGGAGGCATGGCGGCCATCAGTTCTTCTTTGGAGATCGGTTTTTCCGCGGTGGTCACATAACCGGTCGCTTCCACAAAGGCGGCGAACTCCGCGTTGGTCACTTCGTGCTCGTCTATCCAGAAGGAGTCGATCTTTACCGCGTGTTTCGGGTATTCGTCGGGCTGGCCGGTATCGTCGTCCGCGCCCATTTCAAATTCCCCGGACGGTATCAGCCGCATCGGGTTCAGCTGCTCCACCACCGGCGGAACGGCATGTTCTTCCTGTTTGGACGGCGCCTGGTTGCAGGCTGCCAGCAATAAAACGAGGGCCATCGCCTGGCCGGTAGTTTTCCGTATCATACGGTTACAAATGTACAAAGCGGGTTGTTAAATTGTTAAATTGTTTCCGGCGGGCCCGGGAAGCCTCATAATCCGTAACTTGCCGCTCATGGCTTTCACGCGAGAAGATTTCGGGCCGGGTTTCAGGTGGGGCGTGGCGATCTCCGCTTTTCAAAACGAAGGTTCCCACGACGCTCACGGCAAAGGCCCCTCCATCTGGGACGTTTTCCAGGACAGGAAAGGCAAGATCAAAGACCGCTCGCATGCCCGCGTCGCCTGCGATTTTTACCAGCGTTACCGGGACGATATTCTTCTCGCCCGTTCCCTCGGCTTTTCCGTCTTCCGTTTTTCCGTCTCATGGCCGCGCATCATGCCGGATGGAACGGGTGCGGTGAACCAGGCGGGCATTGACTTTTATCACCGGGTGATAGACGCTTGTCTTGAAGCCGGCATGGAGCCATACGTAACGCTTTATCACTGGGACCTTCCGCAGGCGCTCGAACAAAAGGGCGGCTGGTGCCACCGCGGCACCGTTTTCGCATTCGAGGAATTTGCAAGCGTTTGCGCAAAGGCGTATGGTCATAAAGTAAAAAACTGGATCGTGCTGAACGAGCCATTCGGTTTTACTTCGCTGGGTTATATGCTGGGCGTGCATGCGCCGGGAAAGTTCGGGCTCAGCTATTTTTTTCCTGCTGTTCATCATTCGGCGCTGGCGCAGTCCGGGGGAGGAAGGGCGCTGCGCGCTGAAATGCCCGGCGCGCGCATTGGCACCACGTTCTCCTGTTCGCAGATCATTCCTTATACGGACAACGATAAAGATCATTTTGCAGCGCAGCGGGCGGACGCACTGTTCAACCGCCTGTTTATAGAACCCGCGCTGGGCCTCGGTTATCCGGCGGACGTATTCCCGCTGCTAAAACGCATCGGGAGGCGCTACGCGTTGTGGCGCGACTGGGAAAAGCTGCCTTTTGATTTTGATTTTATCGGCATACAGAATTATTTTCCGCTGGTGATCCGTCATAACCCGCTGATGCCTTACATCCGCGCATCGGAGGTGAAGCCTGCGCAGCGGAGAGTGCCGCAAACCGCGATGGGATGGGAGATCAGCGGAGCGGGAATGTGTAACATCTTGCGGCAGTTTGCCGCATACGAAGGGGTGAAGGAGATCATCGTGACGGAAAGCGGCGCGGCTTTCAAAGACGCGCTGGTGAACGGCGTAGTGGACGATAGCGGCCGTACCGCGTATTTCCGGGAGTACCTCGAAGGCGTGCTGCAGGCGAAACGTATGGGCGTTCCCGTTAGCGGCTATTTCGCATGGACGCTTAACGATAATTTTGAATGGGCTGAAGGATATAACGCGCGTTTCGGGCTGGTGCATGTAGACCATGCCACGCAGGAGCGGACAGTGAAGGCTTCCGGGCGCTGGTTCCGGGACTTTTTGACAGGGTGATGTAGAACGCCGGCGGGCAAAAGAACCCCGTTTTTTCGGGGTCAACGCCGTATAAAGGTTGCTGAGTACAGGATTCCTTTTACCCGCCGGGCTTTGTTATAATTCTTTGCGTTTGAAGAACCAGTTGTCCTTCAACCCAAGGTGCAGCACCACGTTCAGATAATTTTCAGTAATAAGTCCGCTGGACGAAGTGCCCCGCTGCCCACCTTCCAGGCCGAGATAATACCGCAAATGCCCCGTTCTGCTCGGCATCGACGCACCGACCGACAACCCGAAATCCCTTATCTTTTCCCCCTTCACCTGTATGTAACCGGTATGATAGCTCAGGCCCGCCTGGATCGACAAATGTTCGATACGTTTATCGAAATAATATTTGTAGAAAGAATATTCCATCCCGCCCGCAAAACGTTGCGAGTTCACATAACGAAAATCCGTTGTCGTATGATTGTTGATGCCTTCCCATTGCTGCCTGCGGTAATCGGCCAGCAGCGTAAGATGTTCGTTATTGGCGGACAGGCCGAAGCCGGTCTGCGGCGGCAGGTAATAGCTGCCTTTACTGTCTCCGCCGTCATA
>JBQCFV010000522.1:0-6461 GCA_051958695.1 Chitinophaga sp.
GATGAGGTCCGTCTTTTCGTTAAGCGGCACCAGCGGGTTGATGATCACGTTGGAGATGAAGGGGTACGCCGTGTTCAGCCTGCGGTACGAACCGTCTTCCAGGTACGGGGTAAGGCTCGGGGGCGACATGAGCATGGCGGAGATCAGGTCGTTGCCGCGGTTGCCCAGCCCGCTGTTTTGCCGGCTGCTGTTCAGCCTGGTAAGGATGGCGTTGTAATTCACGCTGATCACCTTGCTGATGTCGTGCTCGATGTTCGCGCGGATGTTGTAACGTTTGTAGTCGCTGTTACGCACGATGCCCTGTTGTGAAAAGGTAGAGCCGGAAATGGAGAATTTTGTTTTTTCCGTTCCGCCGTTTACCGTAGCGCTCGCCGTGTACATGGGCGCGGTGCGCAGCACGAGGTCCTGCCAGTCGGTGCCGGGGCTGGCGTACAGGCTGTCTACCTGCGCATCCGTGAAATACGGGCTAAGACCGTCGTTCTTCGCCTGTTCGTTATACAGGCTGGCATATTGCCCGGCGTTCATGAGCGGCATCTTTTTCGACACGCGCTGCAGGGTATAACCAAAGTCCACGTCTACCGAGGTCTGTTCTTTTTTGCGCCCTCCTTTCGTGGTGATCATCACCACGCCGTTGGCGCCGCGGGAACCGTAGATGGCGGTGGACGAAGCGTCCTTTAATATTTCGATCGACGCGATGTCTGAATTTTGAAGGAAAGTAGGGTTGCCGTTGAAAGGAAAACCGTCTATCACATACAACGGCTCGTTACCGCCGAGAATGGAGTTCACCCCGCGGATGCGCACGCTGATGGAGCCGCCCGGGGCGCCGTTGTTCTGCATCACGCGAACGCCCGGCGCACGGCCGATCAGCGCCTGCATGATGTTGGTAGTGGGATAGGAAGTAATGTCTTTTGATTTTATCTGCGACAGCGAGCCGGTAAGGTCCGTTTTGCGCACGGTGCCGTAACCGATCACCACGATCTCGTCCGTGCTGCTCACGGACATTTGCAGCTTAAACTGCATCGGCGAAGTACCGGCCGGCAGCTCCTGGCTTTTGTAGCCGATGTAAGTCACCACCAGCACCGATCCGCGCGGTACTTTAAAATTAAAGTTGCCCGACGCGTCGGTAGCCGTACCGGTGGTCGTATTCTTCACCATCACCGAAGCGCCGGGAAGCGGCATTCCCTTGTCGTCCGTCACCTTACCGGTAACAGTGATCGTGGTGTCCTGCGGCGTGCCGTAAATGATCTTTTCGACGATGCTCGTCTCCTTCTGCTTGATAACGATGTTTTTGCCGACGATGGAGTATGTCAGCGGCTGGTCTTTCAGACATAGGTCCAGCGCAAGGTCCAGCGGATAGTCCTTAAAACGGACGTTTACGCGCTCCGCTTTGTCCACCAGGGAATGATCAAAGAAAAAAACATACCCCGTTTGTTTTTCAATGTTCCTGAACACTTTCAGCAATGTGGTGTTCTTTTCTGAAAGGGACACGCTCTGAGCATATCCCCTGGCACTCACCTGCAAACACGCGCATAATAAAATAATCACGGAGAACTTCATAACTAGCAGCGTTTTGGCGATCATCCGCCATTTAAAATACCGCGTACAATCAGAAATAAATTGCATAATTTTGGTTTGTTAGGGTAATAGCATCCCGTCCGGCTGTAACATGCCGGTATCGCGGAATACCGTGGATTGATTTCATCATGGTTTGCCCTTACGATCTCTGCCGGTCCCGACTGCCATCGGGCCGGTTTTTTTATGGAAGGGCTGAGTCGGCTACTTTTTTTTCATAACTGGTTAGATGTTTTTTTCATAACGAATATTGCACTAAGGCATTACGATGATCTTCTTTCCTTCGATCCTGTAGTGTACTTTGCTAAGCTCCAGTATCTTCAATACTTCCGTTACGCTGCTGCTTCTTTCGATCTTGCCGCCGAACTGTCTTGGCGCGATCTCTCCTTCATAGGCGATCTCCGCGTCGTACCATCTCCCGATCTGCCGCATCACGCCCTGCAGCGATTCGTGGTTGAAATGGAAATACCCGTTCTTCCAGGCCACCACTTCTTCCACATCCACATTCTTCTGCATCGTAAAATCACCCGAAGGCCCCAGCCGCGCCTGCTGACCGGGGACCAGCTGCATGGTATGCGCGCCGTGCTGCACCTTTACCGCGCCTTCCAGCAGCGTGGTGCGGATGCCCGGCTCGTCAGGGTACGCCATCACGTTGAAATGCGTGCCCAGCACCTGTACGGCCATGTCGTTCACTTTTACCCTGAAGGGCATATAAGCGTTCTTTGCCACTTCGAAATAAGCTTCGCCCGTGAGCAGCACCACTCTTTCCGCACCGGCGAAAGTGTTCGGAAAACGCAGCGTGGACGCGGCGTTGAGCCAAACCTTCGTACCATCAGGCAACGTGATGCGGAACTGGCCGCCTTTTGGCGTTGCGAGCGTGTTGTAGCCTGCCGCGCCGCCTTTGCCGGTGCCTGAATGATTGTAGGCAAGCTGCCCGCTGTCCAGCTTTATCACCTGCACATTTCCCTGCCGGGCGATGGTGCCGTTGTCCGCAGTGTCCAGGGTGATCTGCCGGCCGTCGGCGAGTATCAGCACGGCTTTGTTGCCGCCGGGGAGCACCTGGCTGGCGTCCTGCGGCTGCTGTACGTGCAGCTGCCTGTCCGGTGTGGCGGAGTGATGAAAAACGAGCACTATGGCCGCTATCAGCGCGGCCGCGGCGGCATATGGAACATACCGGCGTATTGATCTGATCTTTTTTGTGGGAACGGGCGGCTTTTTTGCGAGAATGGCCTTGCGTACGGCGTCGCGGCGGGCGGGGTCTGAAAGCCCGTGCAGCTGCCTGTTTTCCAGCAAACCCTCGATGGCCGCCAGCCATTGCCGGCGCATGCTGTCATCTTCCAGGGATTGCAGCACCCGTTCGGCCTCTTCCCGGCTTACATCCTCGCTGAGGAACTTTTCCAGCAATGCATCGAAGGATTTTTGGTCCATAACGTGATAAATTATACGGCCGGGCATGTACCCGGACACTCTAAAGACGCGCAACATGCCCGGAGGGAGGTGCCGGTTTTGAAAAAAAACCGGTGGAGGGAGGGAAAGGCTTGCCTGGAGCGGGCGAGAGCGGAAAATAATTCAGGTGAAGGGGGAAAATGTGCCTAACCGTAGCGGGCCAAAGAAGGAAAATGATTCGGGACAAAGCGAAAATATGCCAGCTTATGTCGAGTAAAAAGGGAGAATAATTGTGAAATAGGAAATATGCCTGCAGCGAGCCAAAGAAGGAAAATAATTCGAAAATATCCCGGCCCGTTGCTGGCCTAAAGAGAAAAATATGTCTCGTGCCGCTTGTAGCGGGCAAAGTAATATAATCAGGAATACAGCAGGATAACCGCCCAGATAAACCAGTGCGCCCCGGATGGATGGTTGGCGAGCGCTTTACGCAGGCTCGCAATGGCCTGCACGATATAACTTTTGATGGTAATGCGCGAAACGCCCATGGTAACAGCTATTTCTTCATGCTGCATGCCTTCGTACCGGCTAAGCCGGAACGCCCGCTGCTGCTGGGGCGGCAGCAGCCGGATGGCCTGCTGGATCATGCGGTCCAGCTCGCGCAGCTCCGCCTTCTCGTCCACGCGCTCCGCGCCTTCTTCCCGGAAACAGGAAAGTATATATTGACGGTACGCGTCCTGCGAGGCCAGCTTCCGGAAACGCGAATAGATCATATTGCGCGCGGCGATAAAAAGGAAATTCTCCAGCCTGTTCACCTCCGCCAGCGAAGCGCGTTTCTCCCAAAGCATGGTGAATACGTCCTGCGCGATGTCTTCCGCCACGGAAGCGGATTTCGTCAATAATACGGCGGTGGAAAAAACCGCGTCCCAATGCCGTTCAAAAATTACCTGGAAGGCATGCTCATCTCCGTCCGCAAGCAGGCGCAGCAACTCCTTTTCGCTATGTGGAATATTAAGCATGAACAACGAGACGGGATAAGACGGTTAAATGATTTTGGTGACATTGTGCGGAATTAAAAGTAGTAAAAAATCGGAAGACCGCTATCATTCGCAAAAAAAAGTCATGCTGCATTGGCAGGGTAACAATAATTTGTATTATTGCTTTACAAACCTTCCCTATGAGCTTTATCAACAGGTTATTCGGCAGGAAACACAACACGGACACCGCTACCCATGCGACGTTCTGGAAATGGTTCGCCCGCCACGACCGGGAATTTTACAAAGTGCTCAGCAAGGGAACGGACATCGACGGCCGTTTTATGGACAAAGTGATCCCCAGGCTCCACCAGCTCAACGAACATTTTTATTGCCTCGCCGGGAAATACGACGAACGGAACGTGGAAATGGTAGTATCAGCCGAAGGCGATATTAAATCCTTCGTGTTCGTGGAAGACCTGATCGCCGCGGCCCCTGCCCTTCCCGGCTGGAAATTCACCGCGCTGAAACCCGGGCTCGGCTTCGCCGAGATCAGGATCGGCATGAACGGCTATGAATTCAGCAGCGGCAACATCAGCTTTTACAGCAACGAGAACGCGGAGTACCCGGATGAGATCGACATCACTTTCGTGCACACCGGTTACACCGAAGAAAACCAGAAAGAGATCGGCAACGGCATCATGATATTCCTTGAGAACGCGCTCGGGGAGCTGGATACCGCCACCCTGATAGATAACATCCAGTTCGGCGGCGCCAACGGTCACGAACTGATCCCTCTCGAAAAACTGGAAGATTTCCTGCGCTGGCGCGAAAAAGAGTTCGTGGAAAAATACAAAGGCACCCGCAGCAACAGCGACAATGACCTGTATTCCATCGTGGAGGGCCGCAATAGCTATAATATGCCGATGATCGCCTGCATCAATTCCGAGCTACTGGAATGGGACGCCAAACCTTCCCACCCCTGGATGCTGGTGGTGGAACATGCTTTCGACGCGGACGGTAACGGCATGCCCGCGGCGGACATGCACGAGCTGCTCGGCGATTTTGAGGACGGGTTGCTGGCCAGCCTGCACGAGAAAAAGGGGCATCTTTATCTTGGCCATAGTACGGAGAATGGCTCCCGCTTTATTTATATCGCCTGCCGTGAGTTCCGGGAAATCTCCCGGCAAACGGCCGCCTATCTTAAAAATTACCTGCTTGCGCACGATGTGCAGTACCGCATTTACAAAGACAAATACTGGATGACGATGGAAAAGTTCATCCCCGCGCCCTGACCGCCGGTCTGTTTTGCAGCGTTCAAATTTCCCCTCTATAAAGTCGCATTCAGCCCTTCTGCATTCTAAATATTCACCCTATTTTTGAGTTGCATTCAACCTATAAACCATTTTTATATGAAAAACAGCATCCTGCAACTTCACCCGCTCAGCACCGACCTTGCTGCGCTTTTGTTAAGGCTTATTTTTGGCGGCCTGTTTATTTACCATGGCTGGGGGAAACTGTCCAATTACGAATTGATGCTCACCATGTTCCAGGATATTATCGGTATCGGCATCAAGCCCACCGTGATACTGGTGATATTCGCGGAATTTTTCTGCGGCATATTTGTATTGGTAGGTTTCTTTACGCGGCTGAGCGTTATCCCGATTATGATCACGATGATCGTGGCGGATTTTGTGGCGCACGGCAAAGATCCTTTCGAGGTGAAAGAGCTGCCGTTCGCATTCCTGCTGCTTTCCATCGTGGTGTTCGTGCTTGGCAGCGGAAGATATTCGCTGGATGCGGCTTTCCGAAAAAGGAGATAATTGACAATACAATAGAAAGAGCGGCGAATTTGCCGCTCTTTTTTTTAGAATAGCGGCATGGTTCGCTATCCTTTCGGCGGCTGCGCCTGGCGGGATATTTTATCCAATTTGAAAAATGCGGACCGCACATTTTTTCTCCTGGCCTCCTGGCCGTCTTAAAAAAGCACCAGCTGCGTCCCCTTCTTCCCTTTTGGCGGCTGCGCCTTGCCGAAAACCGTTCTGCCGCCGTACTTGTAGGATTCGTCGCGTTCCTTTTGCACCAGCTCGTCAAAACGGTCATTCGGCACAAAATCCTTTTCGGCTTTCGCCGCCAGGTTGTGCAGCGACCTGATCGCTTCCTGCTTTTCCGTATGGCCGAGCCGGGCTTTGTGCACGGCGGTTTGCAACGTGGCGATGGTTTCGTCGTATACCTTGATGGGAACGGGAAAAGGATGCCCGTCCTTACCCCCATGCGCGAACGCAAAACGCGCGGGATCGTTGAACCGGCGTGGCGTACCGTGGATCACTTCGCTTACCAGCGCCAGCGATTGTATCGTGCGCGGCCCGGCGCCCTGCAATAACAGCAGTTCCTCAAAATTCCCCACGGATTGTTCATGCGCCATCCAAAGCACGGCGCCAAGTCTTTTCAGATCAACGTCTTCCGCTCTTACCTCGTGATGCCCGGGCATGATCAGCTGCTGGATCTCCTGCATCATCAGCTCCGGTTTTT
>JBQCFV010000523.1:0-4745 GCA_051958695.1 Chitinophaga sp.
GCCCTACCAAAAGCGAAGGCGTGGTGGAATTTATCAGGCAGGTGGCCGAAAGCAAGAACATGACGCCGCAGGAAGCGGAAAAGGATTTTTTCAAAACCATGCGCCCCAGCTCGCTCCTGCAGCGTTTTGCGGACGTAACGGAGATCGCCGCCATGGTGACCTACATCGCCAGCCCGCTATCCTCCGCCACCAACGGCGCCGCGGTAAGAGCGGAAGGCGGGCTGCTGAAAAGCATCTATTGAGCTTGCAATCCGGCGGACTTTTCCATATATTGGCTGTCTACAAAAAAAATTCCCAGTCATGAAACGACTTTCAACGATGTTCCTCGTGCTCGGCGCTATAGCTTTTCTTTCCGCCGGTTTGCCCAAAAAGAAAAAGGTGATCTTCTTCGGCGATTCTATCACGCAGGCAGGCGTGAGCCCTAACGGCTACATCACGCAGCTGCGCGGCATGCTGCAGCAAAGCCATGCGGACCAGTATGAGCTGATCGGCGCCGGCATCGGCGGCAACAAAGTATACGATCTTTATCTCCGCATGGAAGACGATGTGCTGAAAAAGAAACCGGATGTAGTAGTGATCTACGTCGGCGTAAACGACGTTTGGCACAAAGCCACTTCGCATACCGGCACCGACCTGGACAAATTCGGTAAATTTTACCGCGCGCTTATTAAAAAGATCGAGGATAATGGCGCCAAAGTGATCCTTTGTACACCTGCGGTGATCGGGGAAAAGAAAACCGGTGAAAATGCGCAGGACGAAGAGCTGGACAAATATTCCAACAGCATCCGCGACATCGCGAAAGAAGGCAATCTGCCGCTTTGCGACCTCCGCAAGCTGTTCACCGACTACGATGCGGCCCACAACGCCAATAACGTCGAAAAAGGCGTGCTGACCACTGACGGCGTGCATCTGAACAAGGAAGGGAATGCGCTGGTGGCGAAAACGATCGGCGATATACTCGTGAAATTGTAATTTGGATATCCGGATATATGAAAGCGCCTTCACTGCATTGTGAAGGCGCTTTTATTTTGGGTTTGTCTTTATTGGCGTGTGTTTGTTTCGCCTGGCAAACCACTTTTTTCAACATAACGTCTGCGCGCGGATAAGGGTTCTCCGTTTCATCCAGCCGCACTTACTTCTTCCCTTCCCCCGGTCTCTCCAGCACTACGCCTTCCGCTACCGGCTCCCCGAACACCAGCATCCCGTCTTTGCTCCAGGTAAAACGCTGCATGCGCGGCGAGCGTTTGCCTCCGCAACCCAGTCCCGGTGCGGCATTAGCATGGTAGAGTATCCAGTCTTCCCTGCCATCAGGAGATTTTAAAAATGAATTTTGTCCCGGGGCTAAAACTTTATTGGCGGCGTTCGTTTTAAAAAGCGGCTCGGGATGTTTTGTCCAGGCGGTGCTGTCCAGCGGACTGCCTTTGCCGGAGAACCGCAGCAGGCCGAGGGCGTAATGGTCCGTCCAGCAGCCGCTCGCAGAATACACGATCATCAGCTTGCCCTTGTGCATCAGCGCCTGCGGGCCCTCGTTCACCACTACTTTCTGGCCGCTTTTATCCCATTCGTATTCCGGCGTGGAAAGCAACGTGCGATGCCCTTCGATCGTCCAGGGATTTTTCATTTTCGCGATGTAGATATTCTGCCGTGCGTCCACATCTCCTGCCCAGCCGCTCCAGATCATATACAGCGCATTTTTGTATTCGAAGAGATTGCCGTCTATCGCCCATTTGTCCGCCGGGTCGGCCACACGGCCTTTCATCGTCCATTCCCCTTTCATGGGATCGGGTGAAGCATTTTCGAGCACGTACATGCGGTGGCCTTCGTTCTTGCCGCTGTCCGCCGCAAAATAGGCGTACCATTTGCCTTGCAGGAAATGAATTTCCGGCGCCCAGAGATGTTTCGAAAAAGGCGTGCCCGCGGGCGGGCGGTAAATGACCTTGTGCTCGGCCGTGGCGAGATCGGCCAGGCTGCGCGTTTTCCAGATGGTAATATTGCTGCCGGTAGTGTTCGTGTAATAATAGTAGCCGTCTTTATAAAAAGAGAACGGGTCTGCGCCCGAAGGCAGCAACGGGTTCGTGAAGGTGTTATCCTGCGCGTGGAGAACGCCTGCGGTCAGTGCCAGCAGCAGCGTGAGGGTCTTTTTCATTGCTGCAAAATAAAAATTTCCGTTTATTTGTTTTTCACTACTTTCGGGAATACACGTGTAAAATCAGCTATGAAAGCGAATCAAAACGAGCAGCCCAACGGCGTAAAAGAGATCGCGCGCAGGGCGAAAGTCTCTATCGCAACGGTGGACAGGGTGATCCATAACAGATCGGGCGTGAGCGCCAAAACCAGGAGCAGGATCGAGAAAATCATACAAGAGCTTAACTACCAGCCCAACATCATCGCCAGCAGGCTCGCATCGCGCAAAGTGCTGAACTTTGCCATCCTCATACCTTCCGTTTCCGCGGAAACCGCGTTCTGGGCGGCCCCGCTGGCCGGCATCCAGCAGGCGGAGGACGAGATCAGGCAGATGGGCATTAAGGTACACCGTTATTTCTTCGACCTCAACAGCAAAGCTTCTTTTGTAAAACAAACCAGGCTGATCCTGAAATCCAAGGTGGACGGCATTTTGCTGGCGCCTTCGTTTATCGAGGAATCCATCGCTTTTACCGACGCGCTGAAAGAAAAGAACATCCCTTACGTTTTTATCAACTCCGATATACCCAACCGCGAAAGCCTCTGCTACATCGGGCCGGACCTGTTCCATAGCGGCTATCTCAGCGCGCACGTGATCAACTACTGCATCCAGACGAAAGATAAGATACTGGTGGTGAACGTGTCGCACGAGATCGAGAACCAGCACCACCTGCTGCGCAAGGAAGAAGGCTTCCGGTCTTATTTCAGGGACAATGAAAAACGGATCGTGAAGATCGATATCCGCCAGACCAACGACCGCTCCGTGGAAAAGAAAGTAGCCGAAGAGCTGGCGGCAACGCCCAATATCAGGGCCATTTTCGTGACCAATTCGCGCGTGGCCAACGTAGCGCATTACCTTGAAAACAAAGGCAAAAAGAATATGCTGCTGGTGGGTTACGACTTCCTTCCCGAAAATATCGCCTATCTGCAAAAAAGCGTGATCGACTTCCTGATCTGCCAAAAGCCGCAGGAACAGGGTTATCGCGGTATCATGGCGCTTTACCAGCATCTTGTAATGGCTGCGCCGGTGGAGAAGGTATCGTTTATGCCGATCGATATCATCACGCGGGAAAACCACGCGTACTATAAAAACTGATCAACACCGTCATAAATAAAAGGCCGCTTCATCAACATGAAGCGGCTTTTTAATATTGTACTTAATCGCTATTGTGAAGTACAATCTGGTAGCAGAAGTATGTGATAATGTCAGAGTTTTGCCGCGCTGTCCGCATCTATAAAAAGCTGGGCGCGCGGGTGCCGCCGCAGGATGGTGGAAGGATGCCGCGCGTCCACCGGTGCGTAGAGGGTGTGGTACACCGCGTCCGCCTTGGTGGGGCCCGGCACGATGCAGTAGGCGAACCTTGCTTTGTAAAGCGCCGGTACCGTCAGTGTGAGGGCATGCGTGGGCACTTCCCCGATAGTTTTGAAGCAGCCGTCGTTTACCTGCTGTTGGCGGCAGGCGAGGTCCAGGTCTACCACCTTCACTGTAGCGGGATCGTCAAAATCCGCCACGTGCGGGTCGTTAAACGCGATATGCGTGTTCTCCCCTATTCCCAGGTTCACAATATCCACGCCTTCATGATCGAGCAGCGCGGCGTACCGTTCGCATTCCGCGGCGAGGTCGGGCGCGTTGCCGTTGAGATAATGCACGGCGCGGAAAGGCACTTTGTCAAAAATGCGCGTTTTCAGGAAATTGCCGAAACCCTGCGGCGCGTCCGGGTGCAGACCGGCGTATTCGTCCATATGAAAAGCGATGATGCGCTGCCAGGGAATATTTTTTTCCTGCACCAGCGATTCCAGGAATTCCTGCTGCGAAGGCGCGGCGGCGAAAATGACGTTGATGTGTTCCTGCACGGAAAGCAGCTCCCTCATTTTGTCCGCCACCATGGCGGCGGCGGCGGCGCCCATCTGTTTCCTTGTATCGAAGCGGTGTATCTTTAACTGATCTTTTAGTTCCATATTGTATGTCTTTTATTTTTCAAACCGCCTCAAAACCGCGCGCCGGCGTTGCCTGGTGAAGAATGCGGCCGCCGCAGATCACCGTGTGCATGCGGATGTCTTCATCGAATATCAGCACGTCCGCATCACGGCCTGCCATGAGCGAGCCTTTTCGGTCGGCTACTTTCATGATGGCAGCGGGAGTGCTGGTCATCATGCGTACGGCATCCGCCAGCGGCACGTCCGCCAGCTTTACCATATTGCGCACGAGCCGGTCGGTGGTGGCCACGCTGCCCGCGAACGAGCTGCGGTCGGGCAGTTTGGCTACATTATCTTCTACGATCACGCGGAGACCGTTGTCCCTCGCGCCGAGTATGCTTTCGCCTTCGGGCATGCCTGCCGCGCGCATGGCGTCGGTGATGAGGGCGGTTTTGTCTGCGCCTTTGATCTTGTATACCAGCTTTAGCAGCGGCGGGGGAAGATGAATGCCGTCCGCGATGATCTCCACCGTCATTTCATCCATCAGGAAAGCGCTTTCTATGGCGCCCGCGTAACGGAACGCATTGCGGCGCGTTACGCCGGACATGGCGGAGTATAAATGCGTGGCATGCGTGTACCCGCATTCG
>JBQCFV010000524.1:0-3845 GCA_051958695.1 Chitinophaga sp.
ACGGACGTAACCCAGGGGCTTCATAAATGGATCAAAGGGATGAACAGTAATGTCGACAAATATTTTTCGCAGGACAGAGGATCGGAGCTGTATGAGAGTTTGGGGGAATTGAAGAACGGGCTCACCAGCTATATGAAAACCAGGAAAACGCTGTCTGACAGCCTGATCCGCCACAACGTGCAGCCCGGCGAGCGGAACGACAATGCGCTGGAATCGATCAAAATAACGATGAGCGCCGTGATGGGGCAAATGCGCGGTATTTCCAACCTCGTAAGCGAAGATCTGAGGGCGGAAGGCGATAAGCTGAATGATGAGATCTACAATGCTATGTACAGCGAGCACCCGCATTATTTATCGCACCTTGAAGCATTCCTGGCGGGAACGGAAGTGACCAAAAAGGATCTGGCAGTGGAAAGCGTTGCGGCGTATGACCGGCTAAAGGAAAGCATCCAATTGATCACCGATCTGCAGGCGAAGCTGAACAGGAAGCTGAAGCGATAGATTTTGAAGTAAAGGCATGGCGGGTACTTATCCACTTCTCAACATGCCGAAAAGATGTACGGGTGAGCTGCCCCAATTCAAATGGTGCTCTTTGCCGCGGATTCTTCAACATACCGCAAAATTTACAGGTAAGCTGCCCCGGCGCCGGACATGATTTCCCCCCGGCGCGGCGGCTGGAAGCCTGCCGGCTGATGGACAAAGTACTGCGCCATACGCCGGAAGAACATACATTACTACCGTAACCGGGGGAAATCGTTTATTACTTATTGCACAACGATCGTGCTGCCGGCTTCGCGCCCCTGCGGCAATGCCACGTTGATCGTGCGTGCGTTCACTTTCAATTGCAGCGAACTTAATTTCTGCGTAGGGTCAGACACTGCGATGGCCGCGGTGGCAGCGCCGTTCGTCGTTACCATCACCACGCAGGGTTCGGTGGAAGACAGCGTTAACACGTCGCTGATCTTCAGCGAGCCCGCTTTGTAAAAAACAACACCCGTTCTTTGCAGGCCGGTATGCTGCACTGCCTGCAGGTCCGCCGTATTCGCGAGGATCTTCACCGCCGGTTTTTTGCTGTAGGCCGCGGCGGTTCTTGCATCGGTGGCCGGCACCACGATCCAGGCGTAGCTGGCGTTCTGCGGTTTTACGCCATGATCGAGCCAGAGGGAGAAGACATTTTCTTTCACGGGTTGCGTGGTGGCCCATGCCTGGTGGTTGATGCTCCGCCAGCTGCCGGTGGCCTCGCCGTTGCTGATATGTACGCTGGCCGGCTGCGGGAAAATATAGGCCACGCTGTCGTGGAATACCCATGAAACCGCGGGCAGCGTATGTTTGCCGGTTTTTAACGTGGTGGTCTTGTTGCGGGCGCCTACCATTACCTGTTTGTTCAGCAGGCACTGGTTCAGCGTGGTGAATACCGGCAATGCCGTGTCCGTATGGATGCCCGCGCCGAGGCTTACGATCTCGTCGTCAAAAAAGAACCATGATTTACGCGCTTTGAGCGGGTCGTGCACGCTTTCGAAATCAAAGGCCGCCACGCCGTAAACGCCATCGCTCACACCGCCTGCAAAATCAGTTTTCCCTTTTTTAGCGAGCTGTTTCCAATGCGGCAGCTTTTCTTTTTGCAGGGTGGTAACGCCCGGTATCTTTTGCCAGTCCCACACCGGGAAAATATTGTAAAACTCGTGGCCGGTGCGTGAAATAAAAAACGAGCCGTCGCCATAGTGATGGTTCTGGATGCCTTCATCGTTATGCGGCTGCTCCATGTTATTGGCGCGCGACGAATGCATGCGCACGGACGCATAATACGAAGGGCGCTGATGCGTGTAATAATGCGAATACCAGAAATAGCGGTCGCGCGTGCGGTTGAGCTGTATTTCCCCTTTGCGCACACGGATGATGGTTTCCAGTTCGGCCGCGCGGTAATCCGTGGCCGTCAGCAGGTTTTCCGGCAAGCCGGGGCCTACTTTTTCCAGCGCGTTGCGGCGGCTGATATCGCGGTTCATTGCGCCGGGATCGGGATAGGTGGCGTAAATGAGCGCCTGGCAGATGCCGTCGAGATAATAATCGATGAGCAGCTTCATGGACGATTGAGGGAAAGCGAACGGCGTACCGTGCGTTTTGGCGGCCCAATAGGCGAAAGCGCTGGCGAAGTTGCTGCCGTAAGTGAGAATCGAGATCACATTGTCGGTGCGGTGATGAAAGCTCATGTCCGGCTTCAGCCCCCGGCCCGTGCTGATCTTGATTTCCGCCGCCATTACTTTGATCACGCGTTTTAAGGTATCGGGACTGTTGGTGAACAGCGCCTGCTTGCCGAGCATGCCGGCGATAGGCATAAGATCGCCGCCGGGGCGGGCGCCAAAGGTTTCGAGGTTTGCCCTGCGGGCGATGGCCAAACCTTCCACGCGCTGTTTTTCGGTGAGGCTGCTGTCCATCACCAGCAGCGTGTTGATCATCAGGCTGGGCGTGCCCATTTCGTTCCACCACCAGTTATCGCACCTGAAATCGTGCGCCAGCCAGAAATCGAGCGCGGCGGAGAAAGTTTTTTTCACGGCAGCGTCGTTGAAAAACGGCGAGCCTGGTTTTTTGTACGCTCTCGCCAATGTGAACATATTATCCAGGTGTTCTTTGTGCTGAAAGCCGGTGCGTGAAACGTCTTTGTAATCGATGCCGGGCCAGGAGCCGTCCGCTTTGATGGTTTGTACCATCCTTGTAATGGATGGGCTATTGACGGAAGGTTCCAGCAGGTCTGCGACCACTCGTTGTTTGATGACCATGATATCCTGCGCGCGGCTGTCGCGGAAGGATAACAGTGCGATGAGTGAAAATACAAATGCGGTGATTTTTCTTGTGAGCTTCATTCGTGGAATTATTTTTTGATCAATAAAGTGAACGTTAATGATGGCGCCATTCAGGAACGGACGCTGAATTGCTGGAAATACGCGCGCGGCTGCAGCCCGGATATCAGCTGCCGGTCGATCACCCAGGCGGGCGTACCGTTCACGCCGATGTTTTCCGCTACCTGTTGCGACACGGCGAGATCATGAAAAACAAGCCCGTCTTCCAACCACTTCTCCACAACCTCCTTTCCGACACCAAATTCGCCGAGACAATTGTGAACAACGTCTTCCGAACCCAGATCTTCCCCCAACACAAAATGCGCCGCATACAACCTGTCTTTGACGGCGGGGAAAAGCACGGGAAAATGCCTTCGCACCTGCTCCGCCATCGCCAGTGCATACCCGCTATTGGGAAGACGCGCGGGCCAGTTCAGCGTCAGTCCCGATCCTTTGGCTTCTTTTTCCAGCATTTCGTACATAGGCCCGTTTCCCGGCCCCATAACGAGCCCTTCCGCGGAAATATCCGGATGTGCCTGGAAAGGGAGCTGAACGAGGTGGTAACCATTTACTTTCAGGATGATATTCCGGCTTTTCCCTACATAACAAAAAGGGCAGGTAAGATCATACCAATGCCATGCAATCGATTCCATATTGGCCGTTTGTTCTCCGTATTCCTTATCCACAAATGAAAGATCCATATCTGACAGTTTTTGAGAAGCCTTTGGCGACGGCTTATGTTTAGCTTGTTTAAAAAATTGCACTGGTTTTGCAGGTTCACCTATTTTTATAGCTCCTGAAATTTTAGAATTAACTGATATTACTGATATTCCTTTAACTAGTTTACAAAAATCGGATGTCTATGCTTTAGGTTATACTTTTTACTTAATGACTAATGAACATATTAATTTATTTTCTGGTTATCGGGATAATCGAAGTAATTTTATACAACAAAAACAAAAAGAATATGTATCCCATTATAATATAACTGCAGATATTTCCACTGAAAAT
>JBQCFV010000525.1:0-2936 GCA_051958695.1 Chitinophaga sp.
ATGGCGCCTGTAACGTGAATAGTTCCGGTCAGTTTATTTTCATATGCGATATCTACGTCGTACCAGCGGCTTACTTCGCGCATCACGGCGCTCAGCTCGTCGTTGCGGAAAGTGATGATGCCGTTCTTCCACGCGGTGGCCCCTTCCGGATCGCCCTCCGTCATCGCGAGCGAATTGGACGCAGGCGTAAACGTGGACTGCTGGCCGGGCTTCAGCGTCAGCTGTTTGCCTGAAGACGTTACCCTTACCGCGCCCGATGTGAGCGTAGTAGTAAATTCCTTCTCCTCCGCATACGCCTTGATGTTGAAGCTGGTGCCCAGCACCTGCACCTTCATGCCGTTCATGGTCACATAAAAAGGTTTGAAGGCATCGGCGGCCACTTCAAAATAGGCTTCGCCGGACAACTTCACTTCTCTTTCGCTGCCGTTGAAGGCTACGGGGTATTCCAGGCTGCTGGCGGCGTTCAGCCAGATCTTAGTACCGTCCGAAAGCTGCACGCGGTATTGCCCGCCTCTCGGCGTGATGAGCGTGTTCCAGGCCGTCGTTCCCTGCGGCGCGGCATCGTCGTAGATCAGCGATTCGTTCTGTTTGCGGATGTTCGCTTCGCTGGCAATAGCGCCATCGGCAGCCTGGTCGAGCGCCACGGATTGCCCGCTACCCAGCACAAGCCGCGCTTTGTTGCCGCCCGGCGCAATATCGCCGCTATGATGTACCGCGATCGTTTGCTGCGGCAGCCCCTCTTTCTTCTGCATGGTATTGCGCACGATGCCGCCCGCTACGATGATGCCGCCGGCGATGGCCGCAGCTGCCAGCCATTGGCGTGAACGGCGCATGGGTATCGTTTTCGTTTCCTGAACAGGCTGCATGCGCGCATGGATGTTCGCAAGAATGCTCTCCTGGTCTGCGACACCGGGCACGGGAATGTTCCTTTCAAGGAACGCTTCCAGCAGCATCGCCTTCAGCTCCGCCGCGGGCGTGTGCTCCAGGTAATGCAGCAGCCAGCGGCATTCCTCGTCTGTCCATTCTTTTTTGGCCAGCAGCGTTTCAAGATATTGTTCAGGATACGTCAATTTCGGGTACCTTTTAATTAAATACACCGGGAGGCGTAAAAAGGGGGGTTGGGGGAAGAAAATTTTTCAGAAAAAAATGTCAACGCCAGCGGTAGGGCCATTTGAGCAGATGGAAAACATGCAAGCGCCAGCGGCGGGCCCATCGCGGAACCGGAGGGTTTTTATGAAAAATACACCAGCGCCAGCGGGACGCCAACGGCAAGCGTTTGCCATTCAGGCTGCAAACGGATGTATTCGTGGATGAACCGGCTTGCTTTAGAGATATGCTCTTTGACCGTATTGTGGGAAATCTGCAGTTCCGTAGCCGCTTCCGCATACGTTTTGCCCTCCATCTTGCAAAGCAGGAACGCCTTTTTGCGCTGCGGAGGCAGCTGCTCGATGGCTTTTTCCAGCACCTCCAATTGAAGACTGATGTGATCGCCTTCGCCGGCCGACCAGATGTCCGCCTGCCCGGCAAACCCTTCCATCTGCAGCCTTTGCCGCAAAACGGCGCGCAAATGGTTCACGGAGCGGTTGTAGCTTACTACGAACAGCCAGTTGCCCGCGGTGGAGCCGGCTTTCAGGGTATGCCTTTTTTCCCAGAGACGGAGAAACACTTCCTGCACGATGTCCTGCGCGGCGGCGGGCTCGCGCACGAGGCGGAGGATGTTGGCGTACACGGAAGGAAAATACAGGCGGTACAAAGCGTCAAACGCTGCAACGTCGTTTTTCTTCAATGCGTCTACTAACAATATTTCTTCTGACTCCCTGGAAGACATGCTGATCGTTTGTTTGAACTGTAGTCGCGGAACGGAGGCGTAATCCGCGGGGCAAATATTCAGCTTTTGGTTGAACGGTAAAAACCGCAGGAGCCAATTTAATAATTAAATAATACAAATACAAAAAAGTGAAGCGGGCGGAATAAGCGATTCTTTATTATATTATCTTACATCTCTTGCAAGTCCTGATCTTTTCCGGTTTTTAATTAACAATTTATATGAAATATCCGGCCCTTTTAAGCATACTCATCCTGTTCGCCTGCGGCTGCGATCGTAATGAAGTGAGGACAAAACTTTTGAACGAACAAAAGATCCTGAAGGATAGCGCTAATAATATAAACGAAAGGATAGGCGCCGACATGCAAAAAGGCGTTTACGACAGCGCGGGGGTTAAAAAGAAGCAGCTTGAGGCCGTGCATGCCCGGTTAATCAATATTCAATCTTCCATTGACAGTATTGAGAAAGTGAAATAACAGTTGAAGAAAGAGGGCATCCGGGTCTTCCCCGGACGCCCTCCGCTTTATCTTTATTCGCCTGCGGATCAGCTGCAGCGCAAATGATCGTTTTTCTTACACCTTCGGTTCCCAGCCTTTCTCGTAGGTACGGCCCCAAAGCCCCGCAGCTTCCCGGTTATGCAGGATATGCCCGTTTTTCGGATCGGTGGTGAGCACTGCGCCGCTGCGCTGGGAAATGTTGCCCAGATGGCAGAGCAGCACGCTTTTGCTGCCTTCGAGGATGCCGTAGTTCAGCTTCTCCTCCCCCCTGATGGCCTGCATCCAGTTGTTGATGTGCACCGCGTCGAGAAATTCGCCGGCGGGGCTCACCACGTTGGTGGCGTCGCGGTTGTCGGATTTTGTTTCTTTCACTTCTTTTACCACGGCGCCTTTCAGGTCGAGGATCTTGTAGCTGTCGCCGCCGTCGCAGTAGAGGGAACCTTTCTCGCCAAAAATGGCAAACCCGCGGCCCGAGCCTTCCAGCTTGAAGGGCTGAGAGCTGCGGCCCTCCCAGGTGATGGCGCGGTTGCCTTCGAAGTTGAAGGTGATGGTTTGCGTATCGGGTGTTTCCCAATCATCGCCGGAATAAGCGAAGCGGCCGCCGGCGGAGGTTA
>JBQCFV010000526.1:0-4715 GCA_051958695.1 Chitinophaga sp.
AATCCTTCACCCAAATTAGTAATTGCAATCGATTTAATGCCGGCGATCATGAAAAAAATAGAGTTACAACGTTTGAAATAGATTTCGTATCATGCCTGGCACAATTCAGGCAGCCATGAAAAGAGGGGTCACTATAAAAGATATTGCCAAAAAGCTGAATATGTCGGTGTCCACCGTGTCCAAAGCGTTGAACAACGACGCGTCTATCAGCGCGCTTACGAGCGAACGCGTGAAGGCGCTTGCCAAGCAATTGAATTATATCCCGAACGAAGCCGCCCGGCATTTCAAGCTGGCCAGGTCTTTCACGCTCGGCCTCATCATCCCGGACATACTGGACCAGTATTATGCCGTGGCCGCCAACGGCGTGGAAGAAACGGCGGAAAAGCACGGTTACAACGTGATACTCACGCAGTCGCACGAGGCCGAGCAGAAGGAAGAAAAGATCGTGGACGTGATGATCCGCAACCGGGTGGACGGGGTGATCGTATCCGTCACCAAAAACCGGACGGACATGCAGCCCTTCGAAAAGCTGCTGTCTATCGGCATCCCCGTGGTATGTATCGGCCGTGAGCCGAAATCCGGGCAGTTCGATTACGTTTCTTCCAACAACCACGACGGCGCGCTGATGGCCACGGAATTTCTCATCGGCAGGGGCCACCGCCGCATCGCGCACCTGATGGGGCCTGCGGGCATGCGCACCAGCCAGGCGCGTTTCGAAGGATATAAACAGGCGCTGGAAGATCACGGCATCCCGTTCCGGCAGGAGCTGACGGAGTGCGTGGACCTCACGCGCGCCGGTACTTTCGCGGCCATGGAGCGGCTCATGCAGCTGTCCGGGCCGCCCACCGCCATCGTTACTTTTAAGAACTACGTCACGCTCGACGCGATCGACTATCTCAAAAAATATCATCCCGCGCTGGTGGGCGAAGTGCAGTTTGCCGGTTTTGGCAACCTGCCCATCCTGCATCACCTCGATCATAAGCCGCTGGCTTCCATCGAGGAGCGCTCTTTCGAAATGGGCGAGGAAGCCGCGCGCATCCTGTTCGAACGTATCTGCGAAGACGCGGAAGCCACGGAACGGGTGTACCGCAGCAGCCAGCTGCCTTGCAGGCTGGTGGTGCACGACGACGCGGACGAGGAATAAAGCCCGGCATTCTTTTCTCCATTATAATTATATACGCATGTTGTACGAAGCGCAGGCAAGGGCGGAAATGGAAACCTGGCAGCTGAAAATGCAAAAGCCGCCCTCGTTCACCGACCGGATCAGCAAAAACGTGCAAAGCCGCATCAACCGCCTGATCCCCGAAAAAGTGCATAAAGCCATCACCGTTACCATCAAGCAGATGGTGAGGGGCGTGCTGTACGGTTCCGCCTATACGGCGCCGCGCACACCGGCTTTCGCTTCGTTCTTCGAGCTGGAGGAAGCCGTGCGCAGGCGCATCGACTTCTACAAAAAAACAGCCGCGGCCGAAGGAGGCGTTACCGGCGCGGGCGGGCTGCTGCTCGGGCTGGCGGACTTCCCCATACTGTTAAGTATGAAGCTCAAGCTGCTGTTCGACATCGCCGCGTTCTACGGTTTTGACGTCAACGATTATAAAGAAAGAGTGTATATCCTCAACATTTTCCAGCTGGCCTTCAGCAGCCAGCAGCACCGGCGGAAGGTATTCGAACAGATCAAAGACTGGGACCGCAAAAGCCGCGAAATGCCGGACGACATTCACGCGTTCGACTGGCAGACCTTCCAGATCGAGTACCGCGACCATATCGACCTGGCAAAGATGGGCCAGCTGCTGCCCGTAGTGGGCGCGGCCGTGGGCGTGGTAGTGAATTACCGGCTGGTGACGAGGCTTGGCGTTGCGGCCATGAACGCTTACCGTATGCGCATCCTTGGAAAATGACCCCGTTCCCCGTTTTAAAATCTCCCCCGGATGCCCGAACTTTGGCGCAGGTATGAAAGTTTGTATCGCGGAAAAGCCCAGCGTGGCAAGAGACATTGCGGAAGTATTAGGCGCAAAGGCACGAAAGGACGGCTATTATGAAGGCAACGGCTTCCAGGTGACCTGGACGTTCGGGCATTTCTGCACGCTCAAGGAACCGCACGATTATTACGAATACTGGAAGTACTGGCGGCTGGAAGACCTGCCCATGATCCCGCCGCATTTCGGCATTAAGCTGATCGGGAATGCGGGCGTGCAAAAGCAGTTCAAAATAATAGAAACGCTCGTCGCACAATGCGAGGAAGTGATCAACTGCGGCGACGCCGGGCAGGAAGGCGAGCTGATACAGCGCTGGGTGCTGCTGAAAGCAAAATGCGCCGCGCCCGTGAAACGGCTTTGGATCTCGTCCCTTACGGAAGAGGCCATCCGCAATGGTTTCAGCCAGCTGCGCGAAAGCGGCAGGTACGACAATCTCTACGCCGCCGGAAGCGCCCGCGCCATCGGGGACTGGCTGCTGGGCATGAACGCCACGCGGCTGTTCACCAAAAAATTCGCGCAGGGAAAAGCCGTATTGTCCATCGGCAGGGTGCAAACACCCACGCTCGCCATGATCGTAGCACGGCAGAAAGAGATCAACGCTTTTGTATCGGCCGAATACTGGGAGCTGAAAACGCTTTACAAAAAAGTGGAGTTCACTGCTACCATCGACCGCATCCCGCAGCAAGAGCGCGCCGAAAAAGGTCTCGCTTACCTGAAAGAACACCCGTTCGAGATCACTTCCTTCGAAAAAAAGGACGGCAAAGAAGGCAATCCCCGCCTGTTCGACCTCACCGCGTTGCAGGTGGAAGCCAATAAAAAATACGGTTACTCGGCGGACGATACGCTCAAACATATCCAGAACCTCTACGAAAAAAAGCTCGTCACTTACCCGCGCGTGGATACCACCTATCTTTCGGAAGACCTTCACCCGAAGATCGAAGGCATCCTCAAAGACATGACGCCGTACGCGAGCCTTATCGCGCCGCTTTTGCAAAAGCCCATCCCAAAGCTCAAATCCGTATTCGATGATAAAAAGGTGACGGACCACCACGCCATCATTCCCACGGGCATGTACCCGGAAAACCTGCACCTCGACGAAAAACGCATTTACGATCTCGTGGCGCGCCGTTTTATCGCGGCCTTTTACCCGGAATGCAAGATCGCCAACACCACCGTGCTGGGAAAAGTGGGGCAGGTGGAATTTAAAGCGACGGGCAAACAGGTGCTCGAACCCGGCTGGAAAGAAGTGTACGCCAACGATGCGCCCGCGCAGAAAGAAGGAGAGGAGCCGGAGGAAGCCGAAAAGATATTGCCCGTATTCGAGGCGGGTGAAAGCGGTCCGCATGAACCGCGCATTCACAAGGGAAAGACCACCCCGCCCAAACCCTACACTGAAGCTACGCTGCTGCGCGCGATGGAAACCGCCGGCAAACAGGTGGACGACGAAGAGATGCGCGAGCTGCTGAAAGACAACGGCATCGGCCGCCCCTCCACCCGTGCGAACATCATCGAAACACTGTTCCGCCGCAAATACATCGAGAAAAAGAAGAAGAACATCTTCGCCACGCAAACCGGCATCGACCTCATCGACACCATCCGCAACGAGCTGCTGAAAAGCCCGGAACTGACTGGCAACTGGGAACGAAAGCTGCGCCTGATCGAAAAAGGCGAATACCCGATGGAGACCTTCAAGCAGGAGCTGATCCAAATGGTGACGGAGCTAACGCAGGAAGTAAAGAACGAAACGGGCAAAGCGATCACCATCGCGCCGGAAACACCGCCTGAAAAGGAAGCGCCGTCCAAAACACCCAAAAAGGCCTTTACGCCTGAAGATCTGCAATGCCCCAAATGCAAAGCCCATCCCCTCAAAAAAGGCAATACGGCTTACGGCTGCGGCAACTTCAACGTTTGCGGATTTAAAGTGCCGTTTGAAGTTTTCGGGAAAAAGCTCAGCGGCAAACAATTATCCGATCTGCTTATAAAAGGGAAAACCGGCAAGATCAAAGGATTGAAGCTGGAAAGCGGTGAAGTGGAAGGAAGGATCGTGCTGGATGGAACGTTCAATATCAAAGTAGAACAATAACTTACGCGAGGCGCTTGTAATACAGCACGGTGCCGGTAAGCCCGCCATGAGGCTTTAACGCGAAGTCAGGGATAAGTCCCGCTTTTTCATAATGCATTTTTTCATAGAGCCCTGCTGCGCCTTCATCTTCTGCCGTGTCGAGCGTGAGAAGGGTTTTGCCGCGCGCCGCCGCGATCTTTTCCGCGGCTTCCAGCAGCGACCGTGCAATACCTTGCCCGCGGCGGCTTACATGTGTCATCATTTTGGCGATCTCCGCGCGGTGCGGCTGGTTGTCCGGGCAATCGAGCAGCAGGGTCACGGTGCCCGCCAGTTCTTCGCCGACGTACGCGCCCAGCACCACCCGTTCCCCGCGATCGGCCGCCGCCAGGGAGTTTTTCCAGAATGCAACAGCTTTTTCTTCAGACAGAGGATGCATAAAACTGACAGAACCGCCATGCGCAACGGTTTCTATGATGAGCTCCGCCAGTGCGCGGACAATTTCCGGCTGGCTGCAAAGGGCGGTAATGCGGACGGGTAGCTGCATACGCCCAAGATAATAAATTCCGGGATCAGGCGCGCCGGTCGGGCGCCGGGGCGCCCAGCACTTTTTCCGCGGCTTCCAGCAATGCGGGCAGCGTGCGGTAACCTTTTACGATCACGCCTTCGCCGTTCGCGGA
>JBQCFV010000527.1:0-3824 GCA_051958695.1 Chitinophaga sp.
ACCTGTTCAGGATGCGCTTGGGAAGGTCGTAGCCGACCGTCATGGAATTAAATTCCACGTAATTATTGCGCTGTACGAAACGCGAGGTTACCTGCGTGACCTCGTTCCACAAACGCACGTCCTTTAACAGGGTGACATCGCCGGGCCGCTGCCAGCGGTCCGTGAATACGCGGCTGTCCACATTCCTGTAAACATTGGCGTTCTCCACTTTGCTCACGAGCGTATTGTTGTACATATCCCCGCCGTATTCATACAGGAAGCCGGTAAAGATGAAAAATGACTTGTAACTTAAGTTAAACCCGAACGAGCCTCTCCAGGCCGGTTCCGTATCGCCCACCACTACGTGCTGGCTCTGGTTCCAGTCATAGGTTACGTTCCCGTCCTGGTCCAGGTAAACTTCCCTGCCGTCCGCCGGGTTCACGCCCAGCGAACGCATGGCGTAGATGGCGGTCTGGGAAGCGCCTTCATAATATTTGTTCAGGGGCTTGTTCACCACCGAATGAGCGTCGTAATACTGCTCTACGCGTTTGTTGTAGTCTTTCAGCGCGTCCCCGATCTTGAGGAATTTATTGCTGTTGTGCGCAGCGGTGCCGTATATGTTGAGATTCAGGTTGCGGGTGCTCAGCACCTGGTACCGCGTGCTGATCTCATAACCTTCGTTGAGTATTTCGCCGAGGTTGCTTTTATACGATTTGAAGCCGGTGGAAAAGGGCAAGGTAATATCCCCTATCAGGTCAACGGTTTTTTTATGATAGTAGTTCAGCGTTACGCTCAGCTTGTTGAAAGCGGTGAGATCGAAGCCGGCGTCGAACATCGTGGTCTTTTCCCATTCCAGGTCGGGGTTGGCGAGCGAGATCAGGTTGGCGCCGATACCGAAAGCGTACCAGTCCTCAAAATTATACCCGTAGGTGCTTTTGGATACGCTTTGCGAAAAACCCGCTTTGCCCACCTGCCCGTAGTTGGAACGTACTTTAAAGTTGGTGAGCCAGGGATAGTTTTTTTGAATGGCGGCGTAGTTATGAATGTTGATGCCCGCGCCGAGCGACCAGAAAGGCGCGAAACGCGTGTTGGAACCGAATTGCGAAGCGCCGTCGTACCGGCCGGAGAAATCCAGCAGGTAAATGTTGTCGTAGCTGTAGTTGGCGGAAGCAAGGAAACCAAGCAGCCGGGATTTTTCGTTATCGCCGGTGGGTTTGTCCAGGATGTCGGCGGCGAAATTGATATCGTCGGTATTGCCGGTGAGAAAACCCTGCACGGTGTAGCCCGAGCGCGTCATGTCTTTTTGGTTGGCGTTGGCGCCCAGCGTGGTGTTGAGGTAATGTTTGCCAAAACCTTTGCCGTATGAAAGCAGCGCGTTAAAGTCCCAGGTGAGCATCTGATCGTCCAGGATGCTTTTGGTGCCCTTCTTTGTAAACTCCATATTTTCGAACTGCGAGGAGGCCGGGTCTTTGAAGTTCTGCCGCTGGCTGTTCTGCAGCATGACGGAAAGACGGGTGTCCAGCCGCAGACCGTCGGCGATGGTCCAGCGGAGATTGAAGTTGTTGGAAAAGTCGTTGTGCTTCGTGCGGTCGTAGCTTTTGAGATGCGCGTCGTACAGCGGGTTTCCCCTGCCCCCCGGATGCCCCCAGTCGCCCAGCTCCTTTTTGTAATTGCCTTCTTCGTCGAGGAACGCTTCATAAGGATTTTGCTGCGCGTATGTCGCGAAGGAACCGAACGGGGATTCCTCTGACCGGATATTGTTCCACTGGATATAATTCCTGAACATCAGGTTGTTCTTCCTGTAGGAAATGGAGAAGCCAAGCGAATTATTGTTCCGCTCCGAGCCCTTCATCACGCCCTGCGTACGGGCGATGTTCATGTCCGCGCCAAAGACGAACTCTTTGGAGCCGCCTTCCACGAGGATATTGTGCCGCTGGTTGAGGCCGGTGCGCAAAGGTTGCGAGAGCCAGTCCGTTTCCACGCCGCGGTTGATCTCCGCCAGCTTGCCGTAATAGGTTTGCTCGCGGTCCAGGGCCTGCCCGGGCTGTTCATTCTCCCTGCGGTCGAATACGCCGGCGATCCTTTCCAGCTCCAGCTTTTCCCTGGCGTTCAACAGGTGGTAGCCTGAAAGGTCCGGCGCCGAAACGCTGCCGTTCAGCGAGTAGTTCACCCGCAGCCTGCCGCTCACCGGCTTCACGGTTTCTATGACCACCACGCCGTTGGCGGCGCGCGAGCCATAGATGGCCGTGGAGGCCGCGTCCTTCAGGATGGTGATGCTTTCTACGCGCGTGGGGTCCAGGTCAAATATCCTTTGCACCGGCACCTCGTAACCGTCGAGGATAAAGGTGGGCAGGTTAGGATCGTTGCGGAGCTGCGTGGGAGACAGCGCGGCCCCGTCGTCAGGCAGCGTAACGTCGCCGATGCCGGAGCGGCCGCGGATATACACCGGGTTGATGTTATTGGGATCGGAACCGAGGCTGTTGTTGTCCAGCACCTTGAAAGAAGGATCGAAGATCTGGAGGCTGCGCAATATGTTGTTGGGCGCCACTTTCAACAGCTCCTCGCGTTTGATGGTAACGGCCGAGCCGGTAAAATTATTTTTGTTGATGTACGAATAACCGTTGACGATCACCTGGTTCATCTGGTTGGCGCTTGTTTCCAGCAGCAGCTCGATATTGATCTCATCGCCGGCCGTGGCTTTTACGTTGTCGCCCATTCCGGCTTTGACGGCAGACACCGTGTAGCCGTTGGCCGTTTCGCGTACGCTGATTTCCAGCGTTTCATAACCGATGCTCGAGATCTGCAGAACGGCGCCGTGTTCGAGGGTCAGCCGGAAGTCGCCCTGCGCGTCGGTGGTGGTGCCGGATTGCGTCCCCTTTATGCGGATGGATACGCCCACGAGCAATTCGCCCGAGCGGGAACGCACCGTGCCGGTAATAATTGCCGGCTGACCGTTAGCCTCCGCTGCGGCTTGCCGGGCGGGGTCCGCGGGCGGGGCCTTGCGCGAAAGGAAAATGTTTTTTCCCCGGAGGCGGTAAGTAATGCCTTGGTCCCTGAATACGAGGTCAAGGAACTGTTCTACCGGAAGATTCTGTACGGATAGGGAAACCGGCTTTGCAGAAGTGAGGATGCTCCTGTCGCCGGAGATCACATGACCGGTCTGTTCTTCAATTACCTGGAACACCTTTTTCATGGCGATGTCCTTCCCGGAGAACGTGATGTTCTGGGACATAGCGGATAGGTGGACCAGGAGAAGAACAGCAATTGATAACGCTGTTGATCTCATGTCAGCACTGTTTTTGATTTTTGGTTGCGGCTTCTGAAAAGCCTATTGAAATTGAAATGCTTATTGAACTCCCGTGATAATCAAATTCCTTCCTTCGAGCCGGAAACGGACTCCCCAATCTTTCAATCCTTCCATAAAATCGGGCAAAGAGATGTTCCTGCTTACTTTTCCAAAAAAAGCTTTGGCAGGGATTCCTTTTTCATAGGTCACTTCTACGTCATACCAGCGTTCTACCTCACGCATCAATTCTTCCAGCGTGAGATCGTCAAGACTGAAATAACCGTCTTTCCACCCCATTACGTTTTTGATATTGGCATTATGAACGACCGTGATGGACTGCACCACCTGCAGCTGCTTTACCTGCGCCTGCTGGCCGGGTTTCAGCACCACGCCGTTACTCCTGTTTTCCTGGTCAGGCATCCGTACCCTCACGCTTCCCGTCAGCACCGTAGTGCGGAGCGCTTCCTCGTTGCCGTAGGCATTCACGTTAAAGCTCGTGCCCAGTACGTCGATGGCCACGCGCTGGCTGACCGTTACGTGAAAAGGCATTTCCGCGTCC
>JBQCFV010000528.1:0-4562 GCA_051958695.1 Chitinophaga sp.
AAAAAAGAGCGAGGGAAGTAGGCGTGCGCAAAACGCTGGGCTCCGGCAAAACGCAGCTGGTATGGCAGTTCATCATGGAGTCGCAGCTGCTGGCGGTGATCGCTTTTGTATTGTCGCTCGCGCTGGTGTTCGTATTGCTTCCTCTTTTTAATGATATGGTGAACAAGCAGTTGCGGCTGGAGTTTGCCGACCCGGTTTTTTGGGGTGTTGCATTGGCGATCGTGCTGTTTACCGGCATCGTGGCGGGCAGTTATCCCGCCTGGTTCCTTTCTTCCTTTAACCCGGTAAAGGTGCTGAAAGGCACGTTCCTCGGCGGCAAAGCCGCGCTATGGCCGCGGCGTGTGCTGGTAGTAGCGCAATTCATCGTGTCTATCCTGCTCATATCCGCCACTATCATCGTATACAGGCAGCTGCAGTTTGTGAAGGACAGGGACCTTGGGTACGATCCCGATAACCTGATCGGCGTTTTTTCTTCTCCCGACCTCGCCCGCAATTACGAAAACGTGCGGCAGGAACTGATAAACACCGGCCTGGTCAGCTCCGTGACCCGCAACTTCGCGCCGGTAACGGAAATATGGTGGCGGGCCGGCAACCCCGACTGGGAAGGACGGCCGCAGGACCTTTCATTTATCGTGGCCGTGCAGAGCACCGGCCGGGATTACATCAAAACCACCGGCCTGCGCCTTCTCGAAGGGCGGGATTTTTCCGGCATGCCGGCCGATTCTTCCAGCATTATCATCAACCGCGCCACGATGGAAGCGATGAAGGTAAAAGACCCCTTAGGGCGCACTTTACGTTTTATGGGCCGGGAGTATACGATCATCGGTGTAACGGACAATATGGTGGTGGAGGATCCTTACCGGCTGGTGGATCCCACGCTGACCGTTTATGATCCGGGTAACGCCAACATCATTACGTTGCGGCTCAACGACGGCGTTTCGCCGAAACGGGCGCTAGCGGCCATTGAGCCGGTATTCAAAAAAGCTAATCCGCAATATCCTTTCGAATACCGTTTTGTGGATGAAGAGTTCGGAAGAAAGTTCCGGTCAGAAGAACTGATCAGCCGGATCACGGATATATTCGCCGTGCTGGCGATATTTATTTGTTGTCTTGGGCTTGCCGGGCTGGTAGCCTTTACCATCGAGAAACGCACGAAAGAGATCGGTGTGCGCAAGGTGCTGGGCGCTTCGGTGGCGCAATTGCTGCAGCTTGTTTCCGCGGAGTTCCTCCGGTTGGTGCTGGTCGCTTTTGTGATCGCCGTTCCGCTGACGTGGTGGATGATGGGCGTGTGGCTGAAAAAATATTTGTTCCAGGTGGCGATCAGTCCCTGGTTATTTGCGGCGGTTGGAGGGGCGATCCTTGTGCTGACGCTGGCAGTGGTAAGCTCCAATACGATCGGAACCGCGTTGCGGAACCCGGTGAAGAGCCTGCGCGAATAAAAAGCTCATTTTCAAATATTAAGGGCGTTACGACTATTTGTTGTAGCGCCCTTTTTTATGTAAAATATACATCATTACGTTATAGTGAAATATTTTCATATTTAGATGATAATCATTTTATTATCTACGTTCGTCCACTGTTTTAAATATTATATTAAATAAAAACATTAAAGAAATAACGTATTAATCAAAATATATATGTAATATTGCGATAGCATTGTTACCCTGTACTCGGAAAGTAGAAAATATTGGAAGAAATTACCCGGCTGCATCTGTGTACATCGGTCATTACAGGCATCTTAAACATGAGAATTCAACGTTCATATAATCTCTAAAAACAGTCAATATCCTATTACCTATGAGAAAGTCGTTACGCATTGCCAGTCTTATCATGGCATCCCTATTGTTCTTCACTTACAACAACCTGAAAGCGCAGGTCAAGATCGGGGGCAATCCCGCGGTGGTTGACAAAAACGCGGTACTCGAGCTGGAAAGCACGAGAAAAGGTTTCCTGCTTCCCCGCCTTGACGCTACGGGTTATGGCCTTTTAAAAGCCAGCGCGGACCCGATCACGCAAGGTATGATCGTATACCTGAAGGCGGGCGCTCACCCGAACGGTGCGGGCTTTTATTTTAAAACCGGCACCAATAACACCGATGCGGACTGGACGCTGCTGACCGATGCCGGCGCAGGAGGCGGTCCCTGGAAACTGAACGGCAATAACAATGCCGACGCGAACAGTTTTGTCGGTACCACTATTTCGCAGCCGCTTGTATTCAAGGCAAACAGCAACACCGTGATGTCGTTCGCCACGGACGGTAAAGTGACCATCCCTTACGCGAACGTGGGCGTAGCCGCCTCCGGTGTGAACGATGTGCTGATGATCGGTACGGACGGGCTTATCCAGAAACAGAACCTTTCGCTCACTTCCGTTACTTCGCTGAACGCGTTGAAAGGCGACGCGGTGCTCGGCGGCGATGCATCCGAAACGGCTACGGCCATCACCGCTTCCGTAAGCGGTCAGGATCTCACGCTGACCTTCCCGACTATGACCGGCGCAGCAGGGCAGCAATGGGGTTTTATCAAAAAGGAAGATTGGGACAAACTGAATAACATTTCCTCCGCAGACGGTATCACCCTGGCAGACGTAGCCGCCGGCGTGGCGGGCAACAAAGCCGGCAAGATCGAGCCGGACGCAACGGCCGGTAACGAAGGCAAGTGGATACTCACCCTGTACGAGGCTTCGGAAACTACGCCGGGTGTGGTTACCACCGGCAACCAGACCTTCAAGGGTGTCAAGACCTTCGACGGCGACATCGTGATCACCAACGACAACATAGGTACGGCCGGTCTTACCATGGACGGTAGCCTGAAACTCGGCTCGGCCCCTTCCCCTGACGCCAGCGCCACTACCTACCAGGTACTTGTAAAAGACGGTACTTCCAACGAAGTGAGATCTGTTTCGATGGATAAAGCCAAGTTAGGCGGCGGCATCATAGCTATCACCGACCCTGCCAGCAACGATGCTACGGCGGCCACTACCGGCAAGCTCGGCTTCGTAACGGGCAATACCGGCACGGACTTCGGCATCAAATCCGACGGCAATACGGTTACCTTCAATATGCCCGACGCAAGCACGGACAACCGCGGTTTGGTCACCAATGCTGCGCAGACCATCGGCGGCGTAAAAACGTTCGATGCGGAAGTAATAGCTTCGAAGAACCTGACCGTCGGCGGCACGGATGCAGCCTCCGGCATCAGCATCAATGGTTCCGTAACGGTGAAAGTGACCTCGCTGCCCGGTGGCGGTACCGTGAATGCCAACGATTATATCGTGCTGGTATCCGCCAACGGAGATCCCACCGTGGGTGTGAGCATTCCTGATGCAGAAGCGTCAAATAAAGGCAGGATCTACATCATCAAAAGAATAGCCGCTGCTTCATCCTCCCTGGAGGGCAGCGTTGTAAAGATATCCACGTTAGGCGGCCAAACCATCAGCGGCAGCAGCACGATCGACATCGACGAACCTTACTTCTCCGTAACCCTGCTCTCTATGGGCACTACCTGGGAAGTCCTCGGCAGATCTGCCACCAACTTCTAAAAAATTTTCGATTGAAAGGAACGGTTGCGTATAGCCGTAACCGTTCCTTTATAATCTAAATGCTATCCCATGACCTATCGCTACATTAGAATCCTGGTAATGGCCTTTCTTTCCCTGACACTAGGGATGACCGTTACCACCGCTTCCGCGCAAATGAAATTCGGAGGCAACAACGAATCAAGGTCCGATGCTATCCTTGAGCTGAGCCATACCAAAAAAGGCTTCCTTCTTCCACGCATCAGCGCTTCGGCCCTGGCCGCCCACCCGCTGGACACTGCGGCCCCCGGCATGATGATCTACAACCAGACAGACAATAATCTTTATATCCGGAAACGTACCGGCCCCACCTCCGCCATTTGGGTAGCCCTGCAGGAAGTTGCGGGCGCGGGCGGCAGCTGGTCTTTCACGGGCAACAATTCCATTGACCCCGCTACCAACTTTTTAGGCAGCACCAACGCGCAGCCTTTGATCTTCAAAACGAACAATACCGAAGCCGCCCGCATTTCCGCGAACGGCAGGATAGGCATCGGCACGGATGCGCCCAACGCCACCCTGCATGTGAACGGCTCCATGAGCACCAACCTGGCCACCGCCACCGGAAACTTTGCCATGGCCGATTCCAACAACGTGGTGATCATGAATAACGCGGCCGACGCCACCTTTACGCTGCAATCCGCCGCAGGTCAGAAGGGCAGGGCCATTGAAGTGGTGGCCTACAATACCGGTGTGGTCAATTTTACGGGAGCGGACATCCGCTCGCAGGACGGCGCCAATCCCACCGTATCGCTGGCGCCGGGGTATTCCCTGCGGCTGGTGAGCAACGGGACCGACTGGGTAGTGTCCGCTAAGCAGCTCAGCGGCCTGCCTATGTATCTTGCCACCAACGCCGGTACCGGCGAAGGCGAAGTAGTGCGGGATTACAACAGCTATCTCGGCAACGGCAGCGCGGTGATACAAACGGACGTGGTGGCTGCGCCCTTGAATCCCATTCCCAACGAAGGCGCCTGGTTCAGCATGATGAT
>JBQCFV010000529.1:0-3672 GCA_051958695.1 Chitinophaga sp.
AGAGACGGCCGGGGAGGGCCGTCTATTTATATAGCGTTGCGTAATAATTGGATTGCTTACCGCATCAGGTATGTACTTTGCCCGGAATTAAGCGTTGCTTGCCTCATCAGGCATGTGCTTACCCGGCATTTACACGGTACGGCCTGGCTTGTCCGGCGCCGCTCAGTTCATCGACCGGAAGTTATCATCGATCAGCTGCCGGTCTTTCCAGGCGTCCAGCAGGTCGATATTCCTGCCTTGCTGCGTTTTAAACCGCTCCATGGCGCCGGTGATCCTTGACAGGTATTCCCTGTCTCCGCCGCCGGGCCCGCGTTGGGAGATGTTCTGTTTTTTATCCGCGTGTTGCTGCAGGTCGCCGCAAAGCGTTCCGGCAGCATGCAGGAAGGTGTCCATCGTTTGCCGCATCTGCGCGATGTGCTCCAGGCCGGCGCCCTGGTATTTGTCGCCCAGTTGCTCGGCCACCGGGTGCAGTACTTCCTGCAGGTAGGTGGTCAGCAGATGGTAATACTTGTCCACGCAACCCGCGATCCTTTTGCCGGAAGGCTGCAGCTTTGCGGCAAACGCGCGTCCGGCGCACCAGTCGCGGGCTTCCTGCAGCAGTTGCAGCAGGTCTTCCGCGGCCGGCATATCGGTATGTTTCAGCTTTTTGGTGATCTTGAGCCGGTAATGGCTGGCGTCGTGCTCCTTGCTATGCCATTCCAGCAGCTTCTTCAGGTTACCCTTGCCGGCGTAAACTTTGTAGATCAGCGTATCGTGCTGCTTGAGCGACGTAAAAGGAAAAAACGAAAATCCTTCGCAGAATTTCTTTTGCAGTTCGGTGTCGGTAAATGTAGGCATACTCGCTTTGTTTACTAATGATCAGGTACAGGTTTCATTGGTAGTACATGTATTCCGTATTTCCAAAGATAGATCGCAGCTGCCGCGCTGCGCTACCCCTAAAGTAGTAGAACGGCGGTTAACAACAATAACGGGCGTTGTATTCTCGTGTTATTGAAGGGGTTAAAGGGGGGTGGGCTTAATACAGCATTGGAGGGATAAAAGAGCGCTGGCGCTAATACCTCTGGTCGTGTAAAATAAAAAGGGCCGGCTTTAAAGCCGGCCCTTCGTGTAGATGCGTATATGAAACATTAATATCCAAGGTTCTGTTTCAGTCCCGGTTCCACTTTCAGGCTGTTCTCATGGAACGGCCAGAGGTAGTTGTTCGGGGCGAAAGTACGGTCTTCCACTTTCAACGTTTCCATATGACCGTCCACCATGCGGGAGTGACCCAGGGCAGGCCCGTTCAGCACTTTTTCAGCGATCTTCCAGCGGATGATGTCGTCGTAGCGGCGTCCTTCGCAGGCCAGCTCGATGCGGCGCTCGTTACGGATCAGATCGATCCACTGCTGCTGGCCGTAGGCGGCGTATTTCGGAAGTTTTACGTCGGCCTGGGTCATATCCAGCCCGGCGCGGCTGCGGATGTCGTTGATGTAAGTTTTGGAGAGATCGTCGATCTTGTTCTGCATGATCATCGCTTCTGCATAGGTCAGCAATACTTCCGCATAACGGATGAAGGGGAAGTGCATGTTGCCGCCGCCTTTGAAAGCGTCCGTTACGTCCACGAACTTTTTGAACCAGAAGCCGGAGCGGCTGGCGCGCGCTTTTTCGTAGTACATCGGGTTGTTGGGATCATAGATGTCGATCGGCTCGTTCACAAATTCGTCGCCGGGAACAAAGATGCTGGCAGCCAGGCGCGGGTCGCGGTTCAGCTTCGGGTCCAGCTCGTATTCCTGCTTGGTGTGCAGCGGGCTTTTGTCGATCGGGTCGCCTTGCAGCGTCCAGTAAGCGTCTACCAGGCCTTTCAGCGGCACGCAGTAAGACTGGCCGTTACCGGTGCGGTACTGCGGCGCAAGGTGCTGGAACGATTGGGTGGCGCTGTTGTTGTGGCTTTCCATGTCCATCTCCAGGATGAACTCGTCATTGTTTTTGTCCGCTTTGTAGCTGAACAGGTCGCCGTATACGGGATGCAGTTTGTATTTATCGGACTTGATGATTTCCTGGGCAAGGCGGGCGGCCACGTCCCAGCGTTCGAAATACAGCGCGTACCGCATGATCAGCGCTTTTAAGGAATAGCGGTTGAACATATACTTGTCGGAACCGTATTCGTCGGGCGGCAGCCTTTCGGCGATGGATTCGGCCAGCGGGAACAGCTCGTTCAGGATCTCGTCTTTCGATTTGGGCTCTTGCAGCGCGGAGGAGAGGTCTGCCGGTTCCAGGTAGAACGGCACGCTGCCCCAGCGGGATACCAGCTCAAAGTAGTGCCAGCAGCGGATACCTTCCAGAACGGCGCGGTATTTTTCACGAACGGCCTCGTCTTCCACGTAGGGAATATCGGCGTTGGCGATGAATACGTTGAGACGGCCCAGGTGTTTCATGTGCAGCTCGTAGTGATAGAGGAAGGCCGTGGTGTTCGAGTTGAAGTTACCGTTGGCGATACGCTGGGGGTGATGGCTTTCCGAGCGGCTGTATGCGTTGTCGGATTTGCCGTCCTCCATGTAAACCAGCCGTTGCATCAGGGTAGGGCTGGTGTACACGTCGAGCATGCTGGAATATACGACGCGGCGGAGGTCTTCTTCCGTATTAAAGAACTCGGAGAATTTGGTGGCCGTCGGGTCGGATTTGTCGAGGAATTTTTCGCATCCCGTCAGCGCGGTAACCAGGAGGGAGGCGCAAATAAATTTCTTGATCTTCATATGCTATGAATAAATTAATTAGAACATTGTTGCTTTTAACCCGATGCTGAATACAGCCATGCGGGGATAGGTGCCGTTGCCGCCGTTACGCTCGGGTTCCAGGCCTTCCCATTTGGTGATGGTGATGGCGTCCTGCGCGTTCACGTATACGCGTACGTTGCGGATCTGCGAACCGATCTTCGGGATGGTATATCCCAGCTGGATCATTTTGAAACGGAAGAAAGAAGCGTCGCTCAGCCACACGTCGGAGAGGTTGGTATTGGTGGAAGTACCGGTCCATACGCGGGGGAAGCGGCTGTTCAGGTTGTCGGGGGTCCAGCGGTTGTCAGCATAATACTGGCGGGGCGCGCCGAGCGAGTTGGTGCCGCCGTCTACCAGTACCGGGTAACCTTCCATCCCGCCGAGGCGGCCGGTGCGTTTGCCCACGCCCTGGCCGAGCACGGAAAAGTCCCAGCGCCTGAAGCTCAGGTTCAGGTTCACGGAGTAGTTCATATGCGGGAACGGATCGCCGAGGTTCACACGGTCTTCGTTATTGATCAGCCCGTCTTTGTTCTGGTCGATATAACGGATATCGCCGGGCAGCGTATTGGGCATTTTTGCCGCAGCTGCGTCCACTTCGTCCTTATCGCGGTAGAAGCCGTTGGTCTGGTAGCCGTAATAGTTATCCAGCGCCACGCCTTTGTACCAGATCTTGTCGTTGTTGTCTTTGAAGATGAGGGTGTCGTTGTCTTTATAACCGGCTTTGATCACCTCGTTGCGGTTGTCGAAGAGCATACCGCCGATGCTGTAGTGGAGCTCGCCGATGCGGTCGCTCCAGTTGGCGGAGATCTCAAACCCTTTGTTGTCTACCTCGCCGATGTTCACGGCTGACGACAGGTAATAGGAACCGGTCAGCGGCGGAACAGGGAATTCGTCGTAGATCAGGTCAAAGGAATGTTTT
>JBQCFV010000530.1:0-6067 GCA_051958695.1 Chitinophaga sp.
GGAAGCGGAAAAATATTACCGCGAGGCGCACAAAGTGATCGCCGACCGTTTTAATACCGCGCCTACCGTGATGGGCAATATCAACAAAGTAACGATGGCCTACCTGATACTCGGCGAAAGAAGCCGCGTGGATTCCATCTACAAAGTGGTGCGCGAGCGTTACCCGGACAGCGAAACAGGCCGCAGCCTCCGCTCCGAAGCCATCGCGAAAGAGCCGGATACCAGCCGCCAGATCGCGCTGTACGAAGCCGCGCTGAAAGATGAAACGCCGCAGAACACGAAGGATTTTTCATCCATGCACGAGCACCTGTTCGAGTTGTACGCCGCGCGCGGCAACGAAGCGAAAGTAAGGTACCATGCGGCGAAGATCACGCCGGATACGGCAAACCCTTATCTGCCCAACACGTACAAGAGCATGGCGCAAACCCTGCTGGACTATAACGTGGCGCCCGACCTCGCCCGCGGTTACGCGGAAAAGGCGCTGGCCATGGCGGACCGTTTTCCCGCGGGCATCGTCCGTCACTTCCCTGAAACGGGGTACATCTATCCCGCCGTGGACGACAGCACGCGCCGCGCCGTAACGGCCAAAGCCAAAGCGAACATGCTGTCCATGCTCGGCCTGCTGGACATGAAAGCCGGTAAAACCGCAGACGCTGCCGCAAAAATGAAAGAAGCGCTGCAAACCAATACCGACAAGGAAACGCTGGACAATGTGTCCGCCTTTTACCAGATGGCCGGTATGCAGGATGAGCTGAAAGCGCTGAACGCCTTGCGCGAAAAAGAGCTTGCCGCCAAGATCGCCGCGCAGCGGATCAACCGCCCGGCCCCGTCGCTGGCCGCGTTTGTGGACATGAAAGGCAAACCCGTAAGCGCAGAAAAGCTGAAAGGCAAAGTGATACTGATCGACTTCTGGGCCACCTGGTGCATTCCCTGCATGCAGGAAATGCCCTACATCCAGAAGCTGTACGATCAATACAAGAACAATCCCGACGTTGCGTTCATGATCGTGAACAGCGGCGCGCGCAATACGCTATCGGATGCGCAGGGATGGTTCGGTCATAAAAAATATTCTTTCCCCGTGTATTACAACACCGATCCTGAAGTGGGAGAGAAATTCAGGTTCAACATCATTCCCGCTACTTACATCATCGACAGAAAAGGGAATATCCAGTTTGGAAATATCGGCTTTGAAGGACCGGAAGTAGAGAAGAAACTCCGCTTGCAGCTGGAGCAGGTTTTACATGATTAACCGATGCCAACGCTATTGAGAACAACCCTGGCCTTTAAAGCCAGGGTTGTTTGTTTTAAGGCTTTACACCGGGTTGGCAGTGGCGGTCTTTAAATTTTTCGGCACGCAGCATCGGTATCAAACATTATTCCGTCTTAAGGCTTTTTACCGGGTTGGCCGTAGCGGCCTTTAATGTTTGCAGCACGATCAGTAGCATCGATACCATCCCCAGCAATACGATCGTAAGCACAAACGGATGTACCGTCATATCCACACGGTACACGTAGTTCCCCAGCCACCTGCGCATGATCAGGAACGCAACGGGCACCGCGGCCAGTCCGCCTGCAATGATGAGCCAGAGAAAATCTTTTACGAACAGCGCGGCGATGCCTCCAGCAGAGGCGCCCAGTACTTTGCGGATGCCGATCTCTTTCGTGCGTTTATGCACGCTCATGGATACGAGACCGAGAATGCCCAGCAGCACGATCACCAGCGAAAGACCCGTGGCGAGATAAGTACCGCTTTTCAGCTGCATTTCGACGGCGTACAAACGCGTCAGCCGGTCGTCGATGAAATAATACTCGAAGGGCGCGCCCGGCATCAGCTGCGCCCATTTTTTGCGTACGGCCTCTATTCTGGCGGAAGGAGAACCTGGTTTCATTTTGAAGGACATATACCGGTGGATGATCACGAGATCGGTGGACATGATCATCATCGGATCGATCTTTTCGTGCATCGTTTTAAAATGGAAATCTTTGATCACACCGGCCACGGTATAGGTGTTCGGATCGCTGTCGGAACGCAGCGGCTGATTAACGGCCTCGTCGGGCGTCCAGCCCATTGAGCGGGCGAACGATTCGTTGATCACGACCTTTTTGGGATCGGCGAGCGTGGGCGATTGGGTGAAATAATCACCTGCCACCACATGCAGGTCGTATAACGAAGCATATTTGAGATCGGTGTAAATGGTCATGGTGGAAATGGCGGAGGTAGAATCGGCGGCGGCTTTGAACACGGGGCGGTAGCCGGAGAAATTGCCGTCGGGGATCTCGTAGGAAAGGCTCACGTTCTCCAGCTCCGGCATGCGCGCGAACTGATCGCGGATGCCATACATGCGCTGCAGCCCTTCGGGCGTCCAGTTGCGGGGCAGCTGCGCGGCGATCACGAACTGGCGGTCGTAGCCGAGATCTTTTTTGAACAGGAAGCCTATTTGCTGGCTGATGATGATCGCGCCGGTGAGCACTACCGCGGCGGTGAAGAACTGGAACGTGATGAGCGCCTTGCGCATCCATATGTTCTCTTTCACCGTACCGGGCTTACCTTTCAGCGAGTCCACCGATGGGAGGGACGACAGTACGAACGCCGGGTAAATGCCCGCGAGCGTGCCGGTGAACAGCACAAAAAGAACGGGGTAAATGATAAAGTGCGGCGGAAAGCTAAGCAAGCCGGGAATAGTGGCGCCCAGCATTTCGGAGAAATAATCACGCCCCGCGAAGTAAAGGCCAAAAGCCAGCAGGGTGGCGGCCGCCACGGTAATGGTGGATTCCGTGAGGAATTGCAGCATCAGCTGTTTGCGCAGGCTGCCCAGCACTTTCCTGACGCCGATCTCTTTCATGCGCGACGACGATTTGCTGATGGACAGGTTCACAAAATTGATGATGGCCATAAAAAGGATAAAGAGCGCCACGGCAGACAAAGCGTACAGCATTTTCCTGACGATGCCGTTGTTCGCGTCGAGATGGTACCGACTGAGCGGCACGAGCACCGGCGTGAGGTCGGCCGCGATATCGGAAGGCGCGTGCTGCCGCAATAATGTTTTCATCGGCTGCGCCAGCGCCTGCGGCGTAACGCCGGGCTGCAGCTCCACGAACGCGATGGTGTATTTGTTGCGCCAGTTGTTGATGTCGCGGTTAAAATAAGGCATGTTGCCCGTGGAAATATACAGCTGGCTCCGGTTGTCCGTATCGATGCTGGTAACGGAATTGTCCTTCGGGTCTTTCATGATGCCGGTGATGGTGAAGGGATGTTTGGCGCCGGAAAAATTGCTGATGTCCAGCGTTTGGCCCAGCACGTCCGTTGTGCCGAAATATTTCAGGGCCTTGCTCTCCGTGATCACGACGGAATATGGCCCCTCAAGCGCAGTGTTGGGATTGCCGTGCAGCAACTGGAAACCATACATGTCCAGCAGGGTGGAATCGCCCAGCTGCAAACCTTCCCTGAACGCCTTGTCGCCTTTGGAAACGGTGGTGGTCACACCGTCCCAGCGGTAAAAATTTTTTACCAGCTGCGGATATGTTTCTTTCATGCCCCTGGCCAGCATGCCGATGGTGGTCAGTTCATCGCCCTGGCTGCTTTTTTTCCAGCGGCTCTGGATGATATATTGCCGGTCCGCATGCTTCAATCCTTTGTTCACGTTCAATTCCTTCCACACAAAAGCCGCCACCAGCAAGGTGAAACCGATGCCGGCGGAAAGGCCCAGCACATTTACTGCGGCGTAAAACCTGCTTTTGCGGAAGTTGCGCCAGGCTATTTTAACATAGTTGGAAAACATATCGCTGCATTGATCGCCGTCCAAAATACGAATTTGATGCCGGTGTGTATCTGGTTGAAAATCAATTCGCTTTGCTTTCCCGTCTGTCCGTTCCCGGCCGTTGATTGTCCGCTAACGGACACTTCGTACATTCGGCTGGTGAAGTACCTCATCCATTTCCTGTATGTTGCCTGGTATTGGGACGTTAGCCTTGCGTTTTTTATCGTGAAGCGGGAGATCGCGGGCGAGCGCAAATACCGCATCAGCACGATGGGCACCGATAACCTCAAAGACGTGGTGCCGGAGGAAGAGCGCGCGCATGTAACGATGTACGAGCCGGTGAATTATTACAGCGCCGAGTGGCTGATGGACAGGGTGACGGAGGCGGAAAAACAGACCGGCTTCCTGGACGTGGGATGCGGAAAGGGCCGCGTGCTGGCGATTGCGGCGGCATACGGCTTCACCTCGGTGACCGGCATCGATATTTCGCCGCGGCTTTTGAAAAAGATACCGCAGGGCCTTTATACCGTTCATTGCATCGACGCAAGAAAATTCGATATCCCCGATCACACCGGCGTCATCTTTCTTTTTAATCCCTTTGATGAAAAGTTGATGAAAGATTTTATCGGGAAGGTGATGGAAAGCCTGGTGCGGAAAAACCGCCCGCTAAAAGTGCTCTATGCCAACCCGCGCTGCCGGGAACTTTGGCTGGAAGCGGGTTTTGAAGAAACCGCCGGGTTCACGAAAATGAAATATTTACAGGGCTCGGTGCTGGAATGGAAAACATAAATTAGGAAATACCTGCAGGAATTTCTAACTTGGTAGTGAACAATGAAATGCCGCAACGGCGCTAATACTTCAATTACTTGCCTCCGGGGGAATACAATATTATCTGGGAAAGGTTTAAGAATGGGGATTTGCAGGCCCTGGAGGAGATATATCGGACGCATGTGAAGTCGATGGTCAGGTATGGCCGGAAGATCACCCACAACCACGATCTGATCCAGGATAGCATCCAGGACCTTTTTATCGAGTTGTGGAAGAACCGGCAGAACCTCGCAGACACTACGCATCCGCAATATTATCTCTTCCGCGCGCTTCGCAATAAATTGGCCAAAGCCCATTCCCGCCAGTCTTTCGTCAGCGAGTCGGAACTACGGCTCGCGTCGGACAGCCTGCACGTGGAATACGTGGAGCTGGAGATCATGGCGCGGGAAGTGGAAGTGCAAACCCGCAACACCCTCAAATCCCTGCTGGAACAGCTGCCCCTCCGGCAGCAGGAAGTGATCCACCTTCGTTTTTACCACAACTTCCCTTACGAACAGATCGCCGAGCTGATGACGATGAATTACCAGTCCGTGCTCAACCTCATGCAACGCGCCCTCAAAGCCCTTCGCAAGGCATATGCCGCCCGCCCCGGCCGGTTTTAAAAAAAGATCAAAAAAAAATTGCCCGAAGTGAGTATAAAAAGGATGGTATGGCCCATTACCTTATATACGCTATGCATCCAAACGAAGAGCATATACGCCACTTGCTGCTGGACAACCGGTTTATAGACTGGGTGGTGAACCCGCAGAGCCCGTACGCGGAGTACTGGCTGCAATGGATGGCGGCGGACAGTGCGCATGCGGAGCAGGCGGAAGCAGCCAAACGTTTTATCCTCGAAATGCGGCAGGCCGGGCAGGAAGGGGAGGACGATGTGCCGGAAGCGAAGCTGGACGAAATGCTGGCGAATATAAAGTCCGGCGTTGCGCGCGGGCGCGGCGGTCATAAAAGATGGTTCTGGCTGGCGGCCGCGGTGCTGGCAGGCACTATAGTGGTATCCGCGCTGATATCCCTGCCTCTTGCGCGGCCGGTGGCGGAAAGCTCCGGGCAGCGGGTGGAAGCGGCGGAAGTAGTACGCTACAATGGCAATAAGGAAGACGAGCTGCTGTTCCTCCCGGACGGTTCGAAAGTGATATTGTCCAAAGGCGCGCGCATCTCTTACAATTTATTAATGAACGGCAGCAAAAGGGAGATCACGCTTTCCGGCGACGCATTTTTTGACGTGGCCCCCAATGCGCAGAAACCGTTCTATATATATACGCAGAAGATAGTGGTAAAGGTGCTGGGCACGAGCTTTAAAGTGAATACCTCCGGCGGGAAAGAATCCGTGGCGGTGAGCACCGGCAAAGTGTCCGTTTACCTCAAAGGGCAGGACCTCGAGCAATCCGCCGCGCAGATCGTGCTGCCAAAGCAGGTAGTGTCACTTTCGGACGACCGGCAGGCGCTTACCACCAACGAATGGAGCGGCGCCGACCCGGCCACCG
>JBQCFV010000531.1:0-2716 GCA_051958695.1 Chitinophaga sp.
GCGATGAAGTGCTGGTCGATCTCCAGTGCGAACGGTACCCAGTTGCGGCAGAACGAGAACACTGCCAGCGTTACGAGCACGTCGTGCAGCAGGGAGAAGATGGTGCCGATGGAATACTGCCATTTGTTGAATCGCAGCAGGATATACAGGAACACCACGAGCAGCGACAGGATAGTCGCTTTCACGGCGCCGTTGCGCAAGTCGTCGGAGATGGTGGGCGCCACGGTCTGCGTGCCTACCAGGTATTTGGACTGCCAGGTGGCCAGGTCCATATTGCCTTCGTAATTGGATTTGATACCGTTGTACAGCTTGGACATTACTTCCTTGCCCACTTCGTCGGTATTCTCGTCGATCTTGTAAGCGGTGGTGATGTTCAGCTGGTTGTTGGTGCCGATGGTCTTTACGTAGGTTTCCGATTCAAATTCCTTGTTGAGTGCATCGTGAACGGCTTCGCGGTTAACCGGCTTGTCGAAACGCACGGTGTAGCTGCGGCCGCCGTTGAAGTCCACGCCACGGTCGAAACCGTTGAAGAAGGAGCCAACGCCGAGCACCAGCACGATGGCGGAGATGATGTACGTGTATTTGCGCATGCCTACGAAGTCGTATTTGGCATGTTTGAATATCCTGCGGGACAGCGGGGTGAAATACTCCAGGTGGCGTTTTTTGTTCGTCCACCAGTCGGTGATCATGCGCGATACGAGGATACCGCAGAACAGGGACAGGAGCAGACCGATGATCTGCGTGGTGGCGAAGCCGAGCACGGGGCCGAGACCGAAGTAGAACAGGATGCAGGCCGTGAGCAGCGAGGTGATGTGACCATCGAGCACGGGCGCGTAAGAACGTTTGTAACCGTCTTCCACCGCCTGCTGGTAGGTTTTGCCACGGCTCAGCTCGTCCTTGATCCTTTCAAATATAATTACGTTCGTATCCACTGCCATACCGATGGTGAGCACCAGGCCGGCGATGCCGGGCATCGTGAGCGTGGCCCCCAGCGAGGCAAGGATGCCTACGGTGAACAGCAGGTTGAGTATCAGCGCGATGTTGGCCACCCAGCCGCCGGTATTGAAGTACACCAGCATCAGGATAAAGATCACCGCGAAGGAGATGATAAATGATTTGGCGCCCGCGGCGATGGATTCCTGGCCGAGAGTGGGGCCTACTACCTGCTCCTGCACGATCTTGGCGGGAGCGGGCATACGGCCGGACATCAGGATGTTGGCAAGGTCGTCCGCCTCTTCGGTGGTGAAGTTGCCGCTGATGGAAGAATTGCCGTTGGGTATCTCGTTGATGATGGAAGGCGCGGTGTACACCACGTTGTCCAGCACAACGGCCACATAGTTGTAGGTAGAGCGGTCGTCGGGGTTGGTGGGTTTCAGCTGGCGGGTAAGGTTGCGCCAGTCGCGGGTGCCCACGTTGTCCATGCTCATGCTCACTTCCACCTGGTGGTCCTGGCCGAAGTCCGCGCGCGCTGAAACCACCCTTTCACCGGTGATCTTCGCTTTCGGGTTGGTCGGGTTCACCTTGACGCCGTATACCTGCAGCTCTTTGTTGCGGTCTTCCTTGTTGGAAGGGCCGTAGAGGAACACGAGGTCTTTCGGCATCACTGCTTTCACGGCCGGCAGCTCGAGGTAGCGGCGGAAAGTAGCGGTATCTTTAGGGAGCATCTGGCCCAGCACGGAGCTGGGTTCAGGGTTGATCTTGAAGATCATGAACAGCGGCATTTCTTTTTGGTCCCTGGCAAGCGCGAGCGCGGCGGAGTCGCCGGTGGCTACGTTCTTGTCGGAATCGGCGAGAATGCTGGAGAGCGAGCCGCTGGTATCGGCGGAAGCCGGCGCTGCTGCAGCAGTGTCCGTTGTTACGGCGCCGGTGTCCACTTTGGGAGCGTTGCCCTGGGAGGCCTTCACGGCTTCGTTCATGGGCAGCAGCACCTGTTCGTAGAACTGCTGGCTCGTTTTGTATGTTTCACGGAATTCGAGGTTGGCGCTGGCCTGCAGGTACTTGCGTACGCGCTCCGCATCGTCTACCCCGGCCAGCTCCACGGAAATGATACCGCGGTTCTCGTCGAGGTTGATGGAGGGAGAAGCCACACCGAACTTGTCGATCCTGTTCTGTAATACTTTATAGGTGTTTTTGATCGCCGCTCTGGATTCGTTGCGGATCACGTTGAGCACTTCGTCGTTGGTGCTGTTGAAGGTGATCTGCTTCTGCTGGGCGCTGGCGAACAGGGAAGAGAGTTTGCCGTTGGGGGCTTCTTCCTTGTATGCTTCGCCAAACAGCGTCACGAAGTCGGACTGGCTGTTCTTTTTACGTTCCTTGGCTTTGGCGATGGCTTTGTTGAACGCCGGGTCTTTGGATTGATTGGCGAGCTGGCGAACCACGTCTTCCACGCTTACTTCCAGCACTACGTTCATACCGCCCTGGAGGTCGAGACCAAGGTTCAGCTGCTTTTCTTTTGCTTTGGTATAGGTGGTAAACCAGGGAAATCCTGCAATCTCCTTGCCACTGGTGCTGTCCAGTATCTGCTCCGTGCGCGTTTTAACATACTCGTCGAGGGTGTCTCTGTACAGGGATTGCGCCTCTTTGTCACCGGCGTACTTCTGTTCTGCGGAGGGATACTGTTTGGCCACGAAGTCCTCGGCCTGGGTCTTTATCTTTTTCTCATAGTTCTGCACCACAAACGTGAAGGACAATTGATACAAAGAGATAAGGATCAGTG
>JBQCFV010000532.1:0-7511 GCA_051958695.1 Chitinophaga sp.
GGCCGTACCATTGAACCGCTTTTATTTAACGGCGCATTGCTGGAAGAAGACCTTGCATTGTTAGGCCCGCCCGTGGTACCCATACCCATGGGGCTTTCATTCAACTCCGCCGAATTTAACCGCATGAACATGGCGTTCCGCACCTGGAAAGGTTTTGGTACCGCCATAAAAGTGGGCCTGCGCGCCATCGGCGGCAAACTTACCGGCAAAAAAATGCTGAGCCTCGGCCAGGCGCTTGCCGGCCGCCTGCGTTTGAGCATGAAGGAAGCAGGCATCCCGCTTTGGCTGAATACGCCGATGAAACGCCTGCTGATCGAAAACGAAAAAGTCACCGGCATGATCGTCGAGAAAGACGGGGAGGAGCTGACCCTTCGCGCGAGCCGTGGCGTATTGCTTGCTGCCGGTGGTTTTGAGCGCAACCTGCATATGCGCAGGGAATACATGCCCGCTCCCGAAACCACCGGGTGGACGCAGGGCTCGCCCGGCAATCACGGCGACGGCCACCGCGCGGGCATCGAAGCAGGCGCCGCGCTTTCGCTGATGGACGACGCCTGGTGGGGCCCTTCGGTAAGAACGCCCGGCGGCGAACCGTTCTTTTGCGTGGCCGAACGTTCGCAGCCCGGTTCCCTTATGGTGAACCACAACGGCGAAAGATTTACCAACGAAGCCGCGGCGTACACCGATGTAGTGCACGATATGTACCGCCTGAACGCCCAACGCGGAGGGCATATTCCCTGCTTTTTTATCATGGACCAGCGTTTCCGCAACCGTTATCTTTTCCTCGGCATGTTCCCGCGGCAGAAGATCCCCAAAGCCTACTTCCGCGAAAAGATCATCGTAAAGGCCGATACGGTGGACGAGCTGGCGCGCCGCATCAATATCCCCGAAGAGAACCTCGTGAACACGCTGCGGCGTTTCAACGACATGGCGCGCCGGGGCACCGACGAAGATTTTCATCGCGGAGAATCGGCTTACGACCGCTATTACGGCGATCCTCGGATTACGCCCAACCCTTGTCTTGCGCCGGTGGATAAGCCGCCGTTTTACGCCGTAGAAATGGTGCCCGGAGACCTCGGTACAAAAGGCGGGCTGGCAACGGATGAATACGCGCGGGTATTGCGTGCGGACGGCAGCGTGATAGAAGGGTTGTATGCGGCGGGGAATAATGCGGCGTCGGTGATGGGGCGGAGTTATGCGGGCGCGGGCGCGACGATCGGGCCGGCGATGACGTTCGGGTATATTGCGGCAATGAGGATGGGGGTGGTGGAGTGAGGTGAGATTTTGAGGTGAAGGTGTTAACACCTTTCGGTGAAGTTTGGCAGGAAATCAACTTTTCGAGCCAGCGGTGTTAACACCTTCAAAAAAACGTTCGGCATCATTTGTCGATCTTCCTCCGCGCCTCCCCAAACATCAGCAACCTGCTCCCCGGCCGCTGGCTTTCATAATCGAGCCTGATCCAGTCAGGGCCTTTGGAAACGCTCAGCACACGCGCTTCATCCAGCACACCGTCCCAGTTGCGGTCTTTGTCCGGGAACCGGCTCTGGTTGCCGATACCTACCGGGGCGTCGTTCGATTGCCATTCGGTATCGAATTTTTCTGTATTGTCTTTTACGCCGTTCACATATAAAGTAATGAATGGAAAATCAAAAACGCCGGTGAGGTGATACCACTGCCGCGTTTTCATATCCGTGCGGCCCGTCACGCAAAGATCGCCGCGGGGACTGAGCCTTTCGGCGCATACTTCAACAAGTTCCGCTTCGGGCTGATGTATGTTGCGGTTGCCGGATTTCTGCAGCCGCCAGCTGTTGTCGCCTTTGGCGAACAGGGTTTCGTAGCCCGGCAGTATACGTTTGCCTGCATCGCCTTTGTTGGGGTACGATTCGGCGAACGCCCAGATGGAAAAGGTAAGATGATGCGTGAGGTCGAAGAGCTTGTTTTTATCGCCGTCGATCTTTATCCACTGGCCGTCCTGGTAATGGAATTGCTGCGCTTTGCCCAGCGGGCCGTCTACCGTGCAAACGGGGCGCATGTGCATGCCCGTGGCGTGCGCGGCGTTGGCGGTCGCGTCTTTGTAGCCGCGTGGCAGCGTATTGCCGGGTTCGCTGAGATGCCATACGCCGGCAAACCCTTCTTCCACGGAAAATATTTCAGCGGCATGATCTTCAGACTGCGCCTGTTCGTTGCCCCAATGCATGTAAATGGTTTGCCGGTCGTTATTGCCTTTGATAAGCGGCACTTTCACCCACACCAATGCTTCTTTGTTCACCGGGTCCCACCATTCGATGCTATGCGGGAGAAAAGGGCCGCCGGGCGTGGCGGAAAACCGGATGTCCGCACCGTTGGCGCGTGCCGTCGTAAAATCGACACCGGCATTGAGCCGGACGGCAAGAGGAAAGTTGCTGACGTCGCCCTGGACGAAGCCGCCGGATAAGGTCGTGTTGATCCTGATCTCGCAAAACCAGGGCCATTGCGCGGTTGATTGCGCACGGGCGGAGATAGGCAGGCAGCAAAATAGAACGGGTAACAGCAGGTGTTTCATAACAGCGGGCATACGGGAAGGTACAAAAAATCCGGGTTTCTTAACCGGGCGCCTGTTTGTACAAACCGCTTTGCGGCGATGCCTGAAATGCTGTTTCCGCCTTGTAAAAGGCCGCATGTAAAAGTTCGCGTTGCCGGGAAAATGTTTGCTGCGAACGGCTGTACGCGACGTTCCGCTAAGTGCGCCCAAGCCTCGTGTAACCGTCTGGTTTATTTTGGGTTGTGTGCGAAATAAGTGATAATTTCGGAGTACGATTAACCTCCCAAATATCCTCAAAATGAAAAACAAGCACTCACTCCTGATCGCATTACTGCTGGTATGCGGAATATCCGCGCAGGCGCAATTAAAACGTTTCAGTCTCGGGCCATACGTCGAAGGGGGATTCCCGGTAGGCGACCTGAAAGACACGCATAACACGGGCTGGGGCGCCGGTCTGAATGCGGACATTAAACTGGTGGCAGGTTTTGGAGTGACGGGCTCGGTCGGTTACATGCAGTTCAGCGGCAATACGGTGAATAACGTTGAATACGAAAAGATCGCGGCCATACCGGTAAGGGTGGGCCTGAAATATAAACTCATATCGATCCTTTATGTAAAGCTGGAAAGCGGCGCGGCAAACTATGTGAACAGCGATGTTACCGGTTCTGCGTTCATCCTTGCGCCGGGTGTGGGCATCCGCGTGTTAGGGCTGGATGTGGCGACGAAATACGAAGCCTGGTTCCGCGAAGGCACGGTGAGCTTTTTCGGATTGAAGGTTGGGTATAATTTCTAAAAAAAATAAAACCTTCTGCGGCCTGCATTCCTGCGGCAGAAGGTTTTATCGTTGAGGGAAAATACCGGCTGCGGAAGATTCCGTTTTAGCGAAAACGTCCGCTGTCAAAGGCTTTCTTTTGGAGGAAGATGTCCGTTATCGCAAACGCATCTTCCTAAAACTGCTACGGGTTTATACGCTGCAGGAGCCATCTTCGCACACATCACCCTCTCCGCCAACGGGCGTTATATTTTTCGGATGGTTTTCTTCCCACACTTTTTCCAGGGTCTGTTTGAATACGTCCACCGGTTGCGCGCCTGAAATGGCATACTTCATGTCAAACACAAAAAAAGGAACGCCTCGGATGTTGAGGCTGCGGGCCTCCGCTTCGTCTTTCCGCACTTCGTCCGTAAAAGCGGTGCCGTTCAGCAACGATGATGCGTCCAGCCCGGCATCTTTGGCAATGGACTGCAGCACGGCGGTATCGCCGATATGCTTGCCTTCGGTGAAATACGCCTTGAACAGCCGTTCTTCCATCTCATCCTGCTTGCCTTCCTTGTGCGCCAGTTGTATGAGCCGGTGCGCGTTGAAAGTGTTGGTATGTTTTACCTTGTTGAAATCAAAATCGATCCCAACGGCTTTGCCTGACGCGCTCACGCGCTCACTGTTGGCTTCGGCCTGCTCGCGGCTCATGCCGTATTTGTTGGCCAGCAGCTGGTAATGGTCTTCTTCATAATCCGTTTTGGCGGCGGGGTCCAGCTCAAAGCTATGCCAGGTAACCTGTACGTCCTTGTCATGGGGGAATTGCTCCAATGCCGCTTCCAGGTGGCGTTTGCCGATGTAACAAAACGGGCAGGCCACATCCGACCAGATATCGATCTTCATACGCTCAAAATTTAAGTCACAAATTTACGGAATATACCGGCGGCGGATGTCAGCGCGGTGTCATGGGGGTGGTTACTTTGTGGTAAGCGGGGCGCCCTGCGCTTTTATATGGACGGGCCGGTTGCCTGGCCGACCGCTCTGCACCTGGTTTTGCTGCAAAGAAGAAAGACACGGGCCCTTTATCCTTTGAACCTTTCAAACGAAAACAATCGCGCATCCGGATGTTTACCCTCCAATATCAGCCCGCAAACGATCTCCGCCGCCACCTGGCTGAAAGTGATGCCGTTGCCGCCAAAGCCAAGCGCGAAGTAAGTATGCGGCATGCCGCGGTATTCGCCGATATAAGGCAGCCCGTCCTGCGTGCTGCCGAAAGTGCCTGTCCAGGCGAACTCGGGGTGGAAGCCGAGCTGCGGGAAACGCGACCGTACGTCTTGCGTAAGTTGCCGCGTTTTACGGGGAAGCAGTTTATCACGCCGGTGCGGGTTGTAATAATCCTCGTCCCGCCCGCCTGCGATCACGCGCCCGTCCGGCGCAGTGCGCATATACAGGTAGGGCTGTTTCGTTTCCCAGATCAGGCAGTCGCGGTACCAGCCGGGCCCGCCGTCCCTATGTTCGCCCGCTACGGCATAGGTGGATTGCAGCTTTACGATCTTCACCGGCACGTATTGCAGGGCTTCGTATCCCGTGGCCACCACAATGTACCGGCTGCGGATCATTGCGCCGTTGCCCGTAAGCAGCTCCGCGCCGCGTTTGTTAAACCGGATGTCTTTCACCATTGTGCGGTCATACACCTGCGCGCCGTTGCGGATGTTGTGCTGGTGCAGGGCGTGCGTGAGCAGGTACGCTTCCGTTTGCCCTGCTGCGCCGCTAAGGATAGCCGCGGGATGTTCCAGTCCCATGTAATGTCTCACCTGCTCCGCGCCCCACCATTCTACGGGCAGGCCCATGGCGCGGCGGGCGTGATATTCCGCCTCCAGCAGGGGCAGGTCTTTTTTGAAAGACGCCAGCAGGAGGCTTTCTTTCCGGCGGAACAAATTTGTATCCAGCCGGTTGCAGATCTCCTCCAACGTATTGACGGACGCGGCGCAAAGCGCATAGGCCCTTTCCGCATCCGTTTTTCCGATCTTTTCCGCCAGCCGCACGAGCGGCACGTCTATCTCGTATTGCAGCAGCGATGTGCTCGCGCAGGTACTTCCAAGGCCTACAGTGCGCGCGTCCACCACGGTGGAAGGCACACCGGCGTTTGTTAACGCAAAAGCGGTGAGCGCGCCGGAAATTCCAGCGCCTATAACGGTAACGGTCGTACGTATATCCTTTTGCAGTTTGGGATATTCGTACGGAAGTCCATTTTTGACGAGCGAAAGCGGGTAACCGGAGCTGAGGTCCACAAGCAGAGATTTTATAACTTCGGAATGATGATTCGCCGGGCTGGTCTGAAAGCGGACAGTCACGTGTTGCCAAGCCTTTGATTCCCGGTATATGTAACGATGGTTCCACACAAAATCTGTACCGCATGTTCCACCACCATCTCAAGAGCATTTTCGCATAAGCGACGATCAGCGAATCCGGTTACTGTACTCCGCGCCGGATAAAGCGCGTTTTGCGTATATTTAAGGATGTTGTTCCGGATGAATCACCTCAAAGCGATCAGGGAAGGCAAGCTGAAGCTGGCGTACCGCAACTGGAAAAGATCCACGCTGAAACCAGGCAGCACGCAGCTGACGGCTTACGGCCAATTGATGATAGACGAAGTGACGCCCGTGCCCGAGTCGGACATTACGGAAGCCACCGCCCGCGAATCCGGCTACCCCACCAAAGCAGCGCTGATGAAAGAGCTGGCGCGCCGCGCCGGGGGACAGCTGTACCGTATCCGTTTTCATTATCTCGGCGAAGACCCGCGCATCGCACTGCGGGAAAACAATGAAATTTCTCCGGCAGAGATGACCGCCATCCTCAAAAAGCTCGCGTCCCTCGACAAACATAGCGCCATCGGCCCATGGACAAAAAAAGTGCTCACCGCCATCGGCCGGCACCCGGAAGAAAAGGCCGCCGACCTGGCCGTAGCCATGCATATGGACAAAGACTGGCTGAAGCTCAACGTGAGGAAGCTCAAGAACCTCGGGCTTACCGAGAGCATGAAGATCGGTTACCGGCTGAGTCCGCGCGGGGAGGAAGTGCTGGCCGCCATGAAGCTGCAGTAGCCGTTCCCGTTCATCCCGCACCGCTTTTTTAAACAAAATATTATCCCTAGATTACCTTCGTATTAACTATGATCGACAAAATTATGCCTGCAATTCAGCTAACAACCCGCCGGCTGGCGACGTTCCTCGGAATGTTATGCCTGCCCGCCATGGTATCCGCGCAGCAAAACGCCGCGAGCACATCCAGATTCAGCCAGTATGAGGCCTTTCACCCCGTCTTTTATAACTCCGACGGAAACGACGAACGTACTTCCAGTGGCCGCCCCGGCCCCAAATACTGGCAGAACGCCGCGGATTACAAAATAGACGTCACCTTCGACGATCAGGCCGAAACCGTTTCCGGCAGCGTGCTGATCACTTATAAGAACAACAGCCCGGAGAGCCTGCCTTTCCTCTGGCTGCAGCTGGACCAGAACATTTACGACGCGCAGTCGCGCGGCTCCATTTCCACCGGCGGCGCCGGGCGCTGGGGCAACCGCAATTTCGACGGCGGCTACACCATCAGCAATGTAATGGTCATCAGCGGCGGCAAAGCGCAGAAAGCCACGCATGAGATCGTGGACACGCGCATGCGCGTGGAGCTTCCGCAGGCCCTCAAAGCAAAGGGCGGCACGGTGCAGCTCAAAGTGCAGTTCGCTTTCCCGATACCCGAATACGGCACCGACCGCATGGGCATCCTCAAAACAACAAACGGCAAGATCTATGAAATAGCGCAGTGGTACCCGCGCATGTGCGTGTTTGACAACGTGCTGGGCTGGAATACGCTGCCATACCTTGGCCAGGGCGAGTTTTACCTCGAATACGGCAACATCGAGTACAGCATCAACGCGCCGGCCAACCACATCGTAGTGGGCTCCGGCCAGCTGTTGAACCCTTCCGAGGTGCTTACGCCCACGCAGCTGCAGCGTTACCGCCAGGCGCAGAACAGCGATAAGACCGTGATGCTGCGCAGCCTGAGCGAAGTGAACGATCCCGCATCGCGGCCGGCCAAAAAACGCCTCACCTGGAAATTCAAATGCACCAATACAAGAGACGTAGCCTGGGCTTCGTCCCCCGCCTTCATCTGGGACGCCGCGCGCATGAACCTGCCCGGCGGCAAAAAAGCCCTGGCCATGAGCGTATATCCTGAAGAAAG
>JBQCFV010000533.1:0-2897 GCA_051958695.1 Chitinophaga sp.
TACCTGCACGATATGACCACGAACCAGCCCAAAACGCTGTTCGCCACGCATTATCATGAATTGAACGAACTGGAGAAGACGCACTTCCGCGTCAAAAATTTCCACATCACCAACAAAGAGGTCGGCAACAAGATCATCTTCCTGCGCAAGCTCGCGCCAGGCGGCAGCAGGCATAGCTTCGGCATACACGTGGCGAAGATCGCGGGCATGCCGCCGCAGCTGATCGACCGCGCCAACGAAATACTCACCCAGCTCGAAAGCCAGCACATCGAATCGCCGATGGAGCAGATCGCCGCGCCCGTGCAGAAAGTGCAGCTCAGTATTTTCGATGCGCATAGCGACACTTTCCAGAGCATCCGCGAAAAGCTCAATGCGGTTGACATCAACCGGCTCACGCCCGTAGAGGCGCTGATGAAATTGAGCGAGATCAAGGACCTGCTGCAATAGGTGGAAGATGATGATTTTTTTATAACATACACCGGCTTGCCCGGCGGTAAAACGGAAAAAATCATCATTCCCTGCGAATATCGTATGCAAGTTTTACCCGTTGCCTGCAAAATCAAACCGGTAAACGGTTTCAGCGAAGCGCGGCGCCGGTTTCGTATAGGGTGCGAAGTAGGGATCTTGTCTTGATTCCAGGCATAAAAATTTGACGGGCGGGTATGGACATTTTCGAAAAAAGAGTTAAGTTTGGGCCGGTAATTATTATTATCAAACCAGGCAGTGAACAAAACAGTGAACCAGAACAGGGCAAACGAACAGGCACCCGGGTTCTTTTTTTTGAGGAGGAAGCTAAAACGTTTTAGACAAGAGACCGGCTTGATCCCGGCGGCGTTTTACAAATTCAACCAAATTTCAGGATGACAAACAAAATTCCCGGACCGGCACATGAATCACTAAATCGAACATTCCAGGCATTAACAGCATTTTAAACCAAAAAAATCTAATCGCATACAGGGACGAGAAATACCGGCCCTTTATTCCTGTTCGTAAAAATACCCTTCTATTTTTTTAGCAATTATTATTTAAAACAGTAACAATGAAAAGAACGCTACTACTCGTGGCGGTCTTCGTCGGTTTGTGCAGTCATTTTGCATTCTCACAAGCCAAGAAGACCGTGACCGGCGCCGTGCGCAGCACCGGCGGGGAAGCCATCCCGGGTGTCACCATCACCGAAAAAGGCACTTCCAACGGTACTATTTCCCAATCCGACGGCAGCTACAGCATCAGCGTAACACCCAACGCTACCCTCGTATTTAATTACATCGGCTTCCTGCGCCAGGAAGTCAAAACCGGCGACGCGGCGGCTTACAACATCGTGCTGCAGGAAGACGTGACCGGCCTGAACGAAGTGGTGGTGACCGGTCTGAACATCCCCCGCGCACGCAAGGCCCTCGGTTATTCGCAGGGCACCGTAAAAACCGAGCAGCTTGAGAACATCGGTTCCCCGGTGAACGCTTTCAGCGCGCTGTACGGCCAGGTGGCCGGTCTCAAGATCACCGGTACCGCGCTCGGCCCCGCAGGCGGTATTTCCATTAATATCCGCAATGCCGTGGCCCTTTACGAAGGCTCGACCAACAGGCCCCTGTTCGTTATTGACGGTATTCCCATGCTCGACTGGCAGACGGACATCAACCGCGCCACCGGCAACGGCCTCAACGACCTGAACATGGACGACATCGCCAGTTTCGACGTGCTGAAAGGCGCTAAAGCGGCCGTGCTCTACGGCTCGCAGGGTGCCAACGGCGTGATCCTCATCACCACCAAAAGCGGCAGCAAAAAACGCGGCTTCGGCGTGGATGTGAATCTCAGCCATTCGCAGGACCGTGTGTGGATCATGCAGGAATTTCAGAACGAATACGGCTCCGGCTTCCCCGCTGCCTGGGTGAACCCCGGCACCGTGGACGGGGAAGGTTTTTACCAGAAGAACGGTGTACAGGCCTATTACCCCACCAACTACAACTTCGGCCCCAAAATGGACGGCCGGCAGATACTCTGGTACGACAGCGTGATGCGGCCGTATGTTGCGCAGCCCGACAACATCCGCAATTTCTACCGCAACGGGTTCACCAATTCCGCCAACGTCTCCGTGCAGGGCGGCAATGAGAACGGCGGCTTCCGCGTATCATACACGCGCAAAGATTACAAAGGCATTTTCGAAGGCTTCAAGCTGAACGATAACAATTTCAACTTCAACGGCAACATCAAGATCACCGACCGCGTGAGCTTCAAGCTGGTGAGCACCTACTCTACCACCTTCAACCACAACTCGCCTCCCACCAACCAGGACGTGTTCGTGACTTACGGCGTGCCCAGGCAGCTGAGCACCGAACTGCTGAGAACGCAGGTGGTGGACCCCGCCAATGATAACTATTTCTGGTGGGCGATGGACAACCGGCAAACGCGTTACCCTACGGGCGGTATCGTGCGCGACGGGCTGGCCGGCAACTATTTCTGGAACCAGACCCAAAACGATTACGACAATACCCGCAATCACTTCATCAATTCCGCCACGCTCGACGTGGATATTGCCAAAGGCTGGAAATTCCAGCTGCTGGGCGGTTTTGACTGGATCACAAATAACAACGAACAAAAAGAAAAACTGCGCCGGCCGCTTTCCATGGGCGATGGCGGCAAGTATTATGTGTCCAACAGCACCGATGTGTTTTACAACGGCCAGGCGATGGTGAGCTACGATAAACAGCTCAATCCCGATTTCAGCCTGAACGCATTTGCAGGAGCGGTAGTGCAGAAGAAAAACAGCGAATCGACGAACCGCACCACACGCGGCGGGTTTATTACACGCGACTGGTTCTCTTTCAAAAACTCAAAACAGAGCCCCGTGGAAAGCGGCAACACACGCCGTTACAGCCTGCTGTACGGCGGTTTCGCTTCCG